>DAOTPH010000049.1:0-10485 GCA_035451765.1 Bacteroidota bacterium
GTAATGTTGATAGGACGTAGAATGATTACAGCTGCTTTTTTAGTACAGGGTAATCAAGATCCAGTTGTAACAGAGTTCTTAACCTCTGAATTGGGTATAAAAAAAGATAGTTCGGGTTGTTTTCAATTTCACCAAGATAATAAATATGTACCTTTTAGAGTAAAAGGAGTACCTATTGATAGTTATTTTTTAGGATGGACGTTATATTGCAATATAGGATGGAGCAGAAGTACAGGGATTCCTGCAGAGTTACCAATACGACCCGAGGAACTTGTAGATTTTATGATTTTATCTCAGAACAATACTAAATCTCAAGGTTTTGACTATATTGATCAAATAGGGGCCGTTGGCGATACTGTATCAAAAACACTTTCCCCTTATTATTGGGTGGGTTTGCGTGCTGATTCTGTTTTAGGCAATAGCGGTAGATTAGTTATGTGGACATTGGCACCTAATGTTGCAGCATTAAATGAAATGCCTTATTTTGAAACAAGAATTAAATTCACTTTGGATTGGTTGCTTCTTAATATGCCAAAACTCAAACCTTATTTGAAATTTGAAAGTAGTACATTGAATTTCCCTGATGCTCCTCTTGATTATGGAGTAAAGAAAACAATTAAATTGCAAAATTTTAGCAAAGAAAAACTAAAAATTTATCAAACTGTGATTTCAAATTTTGGCGATACTGTATTTACAATAACAAAAGGAAATATTACAAATGAAACATTAGAACCAATGGAGGTTCGTTCAATAGAGATTGAATTTAAACCTACTGAGGAAAGAGAATTTATTGGTTTCTTAGATATTCATAGCAACGCTTCGAATGGAGATGTACTTACAATTCAACTAAATGGGAGAGGAGGCAAAAATGTTTCACCTGAACCGGAAATTTCAGTTCAAGCAGAGCCCTATGATTTTGGCACTATTAATGTCGGCAGTACTCCTATTCAAGATATCAAATTTTCAAATAGCGGATTGCAAGATCTTGTAGTAGATAGTCTTTATTTTGATTCTAATACCGAGGGTGCATTTCAATTTGCCCAGGTGATGCATACACCGATTGTTGTAAAAGGTGGTGGAGAATATAGCTTTCCCGTTAAATTCGTACCTACAAATTGGGGCAAAAATTATCTTGCAAAAATCAAAATCGTTTCTAATGCTAAAAAGAATCCTGTAGTATATATTTCTCTGCAAGGTAAGACCCCAGGTGCACCTGAAGGACCACAAATCCAGGCAATCGTCGATACTACAGATTTTGGAAATGTGAAAATTAATTCCTCTACTAGAAATTATGTTGGTGTAAAAAATCCAGGTTCCGAATCTCTCAGAATAAATAATATTTATATAAATCCCGATAAAAATCCCGATGATGCTTTTGTTATTGATACAACCCTTAATTTCCCAATCTATGTCGAACCCAATGATAGTATGAAATTCGCTGTCAAATTCACCCCTTTAACCCCAGGTGCTGTATATGTTGTACCACTTGGAATTTTCTCCAATGCCCTTAATGGAAGTGCATATTATATGTATTTAAAAGGGGCATCTGATACAGGTACGTCTGTAAAAGAGAGTGTTTCTAATTCATCTAATACATTAACGATGAAATTAACTCCAATTCCCGTTAATTACTCTTCTATTATAACAATTGAAGCGCAGAAATTTATTGGCAATGCAACTATTGAACTATATAATTTGATTGGGAATAAAGTAATAAGTATTTATAGCGGAGAATTGTTCTCAGGAACAAACAAATTTACACTTTCTACTTCAAATTTACCTTCAGGGCAGTATTTTATTTCATTAACTACAGATTTTGATAAATTAATATTACCCTTTGTAATAATCAAGTAAAAATGAAGATAGAAAAAAATTAAAGGGACTCAATTTGAGTCCCTTTTTTTAAATAATCTTTTATTCCCTTTTATTCATTAGTTCGCAATAATAATAGGTTTTGCGACTGATGCTGTACCTATTTGTACTTGTAATAAATACATTCCTGATGGCAAAGTAGAAGTTTCAATCTCAAACTCATAGTATGGATTATCTCTATAACCGAGATTTCTATTTAAAATAGATTTTCCAAGAATATCATAAAGATAATAAGAAACAATGCCTGGTTGATTAATTGTCAATTTAATATGAGCAATATTTTGCACAGGATTTGGGGTTATATTAAGAACAGATGGTTCAAGTTTGTTGTTTTCGTAAACATCAAAGCGAGTATCCAATCTTATATTATCAACAAACCAACCTCTATCAGTCAATCCTGAACCTGATACGAGGGAGAATCTATAAAGTACAGTATCACCTTTATATGGTCTCATATCTTTTACTTCATTTTTCCATTGACTTCCTTGGGGATCTTTTGATTTAAAATTTTCCGAAGAAGCTATAGTATACCAATTTAAAGACTTCCACGTTTTTCCCCAATCTGTTGACATCGCTAATTCTCCATAGTCAGTTTTGTGAATTAAGGACATATTATCAAAACTGAAAGTATTTGATGTGTCTCCCAATATAACAGGTGCAAGATACATTGTATATGTAATATTATTTCCATAATTTGCATCAGGAGTTGTTGCAATTGAATATGGTGCTGAACTTGCAACAATTGTAGTAAGCACCCAACCATTTTCTGTATAACGTGGAATAGAGCTTTCTAAATCGTCAAACGTTTCATTAAGTGTAGAATAAAGAGGCCCACCATATACAAGAATCTCTTCACTTGTATCACTTTCTGCTGTTGCATTATTTCGAGTTGCAATAGATTGAAGTTTTACTTTGCCAAATGTTTTAGGTTCCATTGGAATAAATTCTGTAGTTTGTTGTCCCGCTTGTGCTTGTGTCAAATTTATAGTTTTGACTAATTCACCGTTTAAGTAAATCTTTGTACCAGATAATTCACGTATTGTTGAACCATCTATCGCTGTTGAAGGATTATTCCAATATAATTGGACTCCATCTTCTTTCGGCCGCCATGTGATATCAGTGGGAGGAAGAGGTTTTAATGTTCCACCTGCTAGTACAGAAACGCTTGCGGGAAGGCTTTCCCTTCCATCTGTTGCTCGAACAATAAGTGTATAAGTATACCACGTTCCATCTATTACATTATAATCGGTATATGTAGATGGTAATGTATTAGATATTGTTGCAATCGCTGTATTAGGATTATCATTTCTATATATAAAAACATCAAAATTTCCAATTGGTTCATTAAATAAATCAGTTGTAGGATTTACCCAATCTAATTGAATTTTGATTTGGCTATTTTCAAATATACTTTTACCTGTTAAATTTGTAACGGGTTTAATTTTCTGAGAAATAGGCGCTGTAAATAAATCAAGATAGCCATAATTACCTGATGGATTATTTGGCATCCAAAATAATGGATAAATAACACCATCATAAGCTGCTACGGATGTATAATCTCCCCAATATAAATTCCCACCAGATGTTCCTGTTCCATCGGGTGATTGATCCGAGACATCATCAGGTGAATTGATATAGGATGTAGTTGGTGTAACCCTGAGTACTTTCCACGTGTTTCCTCCGTCATTAGAAATAGACAGATATGCATCAACACCTTGATTGTTTTCAGGATCATTTTGAGAACTATAATATAACACTGCAACTAACCCTGTTATAGGATCTACACAAATTGAAGGGAAAAACATATCATTACCTACTTGATTATCATCGACGCGTATTTTGCTTTGCCAAGTTTTTCCTTGGTCAGTTGAACGCGCTACATATATTCTGTAAGGTCCTCGATCAATTTCTCTTCCTGCTTGAACAATATATACCCATCCCCTTGTGGATTTATTTGACCTATCAACTGCAATTTGTGGTGGGGAAGATACCCTGATGCTTTGTTTATCAGTAAGTACAAATCGTCCCGATGTTTGATGTCTAGTGCCTATACTAACAACTGATTGAGCAACTAATGATGAACCCCAACTTTGTCCCCCATTTGTAGATTTTCGAACAATTGATTGAGCTATATTTGGATAATTTGAATTGAGCCATGCTACATAGACCTCTCCATCAGGACCTACTGCAGGTAGTGGTGCTTGTGTTGAGCCCGTTCCTAAGAGAGTTGGACCAATCCAATTATTACCTCTATCTGTACTGTATGAAAAAACAACACCATCATTTACATAGAAACGTTGCCAACTAACATAAAACCTATTTTTATATGGTGAATTTGGATTATTATCAGCTGCAACTGAAAATCTATCGTGAAAAGGATTCCCTGTTTCATACGACGATATAGCGATAGCAGAAACAGGAACTTCGCTACCGTATCCATCCCAGCTTGCACCGCCATTTGTTGTTAATGAACCAAATACACCGCTGATTTCACTTCTTGCAGTAGGTGTATTAATTTGGCAATAACCATAAGTATATAAAGCATTGCCATCTGCATCAAAAGCTACTCCTGGATCAAAAATAGTCATCCATCCTTTACTAGGAGGGTCGATGTATATCCCCTGATTTGGTGGTGTTGTAGTATGAGTCCAAGTTTGGCCTCCATCGAACGAAGCCCAAGCACTCATTCGCCAATTATCTCGACCTCCAAGATAGTAATTATCATTTGCTGTTGCTATTATGTTTTGTGGATTTGTTGGATTAATTGCGATCCAGGTTTCTGATTGTGCATCATTTCCAGGTGAAATATTAATCAAATCAAATCCTTCCGCTGTTTGAATCCTGGTCTGTTTGGGCATATATTTTGCAATTTCAGGTGGAACATAAGTCCATTTTACTTTCCTTGTAAATATATTTTGTATTCTGGGATTATTTAAATATGAATCACAGAATTCGGGTGTTAAATAACTTGGAATATTATAATTTTTATATTGAGCATTTGATTCAATGACAAATAAAAAAATTAATCCGAAAATTAGCAAATTTAATTTCTTACTCATTTTATATCCTTTTTTTAAATTTTCATTTTCATAAATTATTGACGATTCCTTATTCATATAATTGACAAATAATCGAATATACAAAATTACTGATTTTAACTTTCATAATCAAAACTAAGAGTATTTCTCCAGTATTTGTAATAATGCTGCAAAATCCTTCGGATAATCCGCTATAAATTGTAGTTGTTTTTTATTTTTTGGATGTATAAATTCTATGGAATATGAATGCATTGTCAAGCGAGAAATCAAAGGTTGTTCTTCTGTATCTTTTTTTAGATTATATCTCCGTTTGATTGATGAAACAAGGAATGATGAATTATTCCCATACAAATCATCGACAAGCAATGGATAACCAATTGCCTGTAAATGCGCACGTATTTGATGGTGTCTTCCTGTAACTAACTCGCATTCTGCTAAAGTAGTATTTTTAAATCTCTTTAAAACTTTCAATTTTGTTAATGAACTTTTACCTTTTGCTGATGGTATTGTAATATGCGACTTTTGGCGGCTTTGTACTAATGGAATGTCAATTTCTATGTAATCTTGAGGTATTACACCTTGTGTTATAACGTGATAAATTCTTTTTATATCATTATTTTCAAATGCAATATTTAGTTCACTGTGTGTATCTGCATCTTTTGCAAAAAGCATAACTCCACTTGTATCTTTATCTAATCTATGTACGACAAAAATTTTACCGTATACTTCAGATAATATCTGAGATAAACTTGGTAAATTGTGATTATATCTATCGGGAATGGTCAAAACTCCAGATTCTTTATCTATAACTAAAATAGATTCATCTTCATAGATAATTTCAAAATATTGATTATGCTTCATTAATAATTATATTCCTGATTTGCTGATTTGAATGTGTTCGTCATTAACATTGCAATTGTAAGAGGTCCCACCCCACCTGGAACAGGAGTAATTTTCGATGCTTTTGGAAATACTTCATCAAAATCAACATCGCCAACCAATCTATAACCTGATTTTTTCGTGGCATCGGGAATTCTATTTACACCAACATCGAACACTATAACCCCATCCTTGACAAAATCCCCTTTCACAAATTTGGGAGTTCCCATTGCAGCAATAAGTATATCAGCATTCTTTGTGTAATATTGTAAATTTTTAGTGGCAGTATGGCAAATTGTTACAGTTGCATTTGCATATTCTTTTTTCTGATACAACAAATTTAACATTGGTTTACCAACTATATTACTACGTCCAATAATCACAACATCGGTTCCACTTGGGTTGATTTTGTAAAATTTCATCAATTCGATTATTCCTGCAGGAGTGCAACTTATGAATCCTGGTAATCCAGCAACCAATCTTCCAACATTTTCAGGATGAAATCCATCCACATCTTTACTGGGTTTTATTTTGAGTAAAACTTTTGTTTCATTTATTTGATGGGGAAGTGGTAATTGAACAAGTATACCATGAATTTCTGGGTTTTCATTCCATTCCTCAATAATCGACAGAACTTCTTCTTCTCTTGTTGTGTCGGGAAGATCTTTAACAATTGATTTATATCCAATTTCTTCACAGGCTTTTATTTTTCCATTTACATAAACTTTTGAGGCTGGATCTTCACCAACAAGAATTACAGCAAGGCAAGGGGTAATGTTTTTTGTCTGTTTTAGAGCAGCAGTCTTTATTTTCAAATCTTCTTTAATAAAATCCGAAACAATTTTGCCTTCAATTAATTTATTTTCCATAATTATAAGACTTAAAAATTAATAAATTACTACAAAACTAATGAAAAAATGGTTATTTCTCTATATTAATTATGGATATAAATTTTAAAAATTATATCCAACTGAAAAACCTAGAAGTACCATATCCGTTATATTAAAACTTCCCGCAATTAAAACTGGACCGAATGCTCTTGCCACTCCAATAGTATATTTAAAATGATTATTTGAAACATTTACTTTAGCAACTTGTGGATTCTGGTCTCCAGGAAAACCAGGTGTTGGTTTTGTATTTGGAGGTTCAAGTAACCCTAATTGATATTGAATTTCAGCTGGGAGAGTATAAGTATAAGTGCTTTTAATTTTAATAGATTCATAAGAAACACCTGAATAAATTGTCAAAATTTTAGGAATTTCTTTTGAAATATGTAAATTAATATTTATTATATCAGCATTTGCCTTTAATTTAGCATTTGTAACACCTATTGTATTATCAAGACTTGTTCCTTGATATACAACTTGCAAAGCAGCATCTATCGGGGATTTTGGAAAATATTGTGTAATACTGTGTTTCAATCCAGCTCCCCAAAATGAAAAATTACCAATTGTAGAACCTAAATTTATCTTTGGAACAAAACGTACTAAAAGTTCTGTGCCCATAAATGAACCAAAGATAAGCTGAGGGACACCTGCAATAATCGTATTTACATTTCCACCTGTAGGCAATGTAAATCTTTCAGGAAAACTATTAATAATATTAATAATACTATCTTGAAGTCCTTTTAAACCGAGTGTATCTAAAAGAGAATATAATGGATGAGCTTTTACTAATGAATCTAATGCACTATGTCTTAATTCAAAGTAAGCATTTTGACTCCCGAGTGCTGTTGTAGATTTAGTGGGTAATTTTATCAAACCCTTATGATCGCCGTAGACTCCATCATATATTAAATTTAGGAAAAAATAATGAACAAGCCCTGCTGTATCAATTTTAACACCACCTAGACTTACAGATATATATTTTGATAAATCATTTGAATTATAAGGTTCGCAGGGAATTGATGGAGTATATGTCTTATATTTATCAGGTACAAAACCCACCATTCCTTCTATGCTAAAATGGAAATATGGCTTTGCAACTTTATGAGGCACAAATGCATTTGAATAAAAACCTGTATTAGAAGTCAAATTTACCACTTTTACAACCGGCTCAAGAAAAGGGATTCCATTTGAAGTAAATATATCACTGCTAAATTGGCGTGCTAATTCTACTGTTAAAGGATTTGCTTCTGATTTAGCTTTTTGCAAACTTGTTAAAATAATACAAAATGATAAAAGAAATATAGCTTTTGTTTTCATTTAAATTTTATAATTATCAAGTAATTGCCAAATTGAATGCTTCTCAATTTTTTCATTAATAATTTCTTTTCGGTCACGGAACTGTAAGTTAAGTTTTAATTTTAACTCACCCGAATCGACCCTTCCCTGAGGAGTCAAAGTTAATATGTAAGATCCATCTCCTGTTATTCCTTCAAAATTTACAAAAGTAAGGAACTCGGGAATGACTACTTCTTTTTTTAGTGGTACAAAATGATTAAAATCCGCTCTTAGGACATACTTATTAGAATTTGCTGTTATTAATTTTACCTTTGCACTATCAGCAAGAAATGATAAATTTTCTATTGCAAATCGAATTGGTACAATTCTTACCATATTTGTATCAATTGAATGTATGGGTATTATACCTTTCAATAGATCCACAGTATATCCAAGATTTTCATCTGATAACTGAAAATTCCAGAGATATTTTCTATAAGGATCATCAATGCCCATTACTGGATCATTAATAAATCTTCGTTTCTCAATGACATTTCCTTCACCACTTTCTTCAATTTTTCCAATATCCCAATAGGGTGAATAAATAAAATCGAAGTTCTTGCCCAGGATGACAGATGAAATATCAAAATCTTTTATGTTAAAAGGTGGTAGAAGCGAATCGGACTGAGAATTATAATAAATCGAATCAATACCTGATTTATATGTATACTCTAATGAATCAATAGAAACTCTCAACGTTGTAAAACCATCCTTAATATTGCCAGGTGAATAGAGTGTAAAATAGTAAATTATGTTTCGTTCAAATTGTCTTATTGTAGAATCGCTCAATATCTGCTCAAATTTAGTATTATCTGTATACATATAGTGAAACGCAAGATTTATTGGGTACTTTGGGCGTACAATATATTTTGTATATTGTTTAGAAGTGTCAACTGATTCTTTCTCACCTTTCATATTTGTTTGACTATATAGCAAACTTAAATTTGCAATGGTAAGTAAAAAGATAAAAAATATACTTCTAATTTTCATTTTTATTACTTTGAAAAAAATTAAACATACACCAGGAAGCAATTGTCATACCGTTCCAAATTTTATTTGATACAATCATCTTATTTATTTCAATTGACGAAACAAGTAATATTTCAATTTTTTCTGATTCATCATTTTTCATAAAACTTTTCTCAAGATTCTTAGCAACATAAACTGAGCAAATTTCATTTGTCATACCCACACAAGGATTGAATTTGCCAAGTAATTTTATGTTATTAGATTTATAACCCGTTTCTTCTTTTAATTCAGCTCTTGCCGCAGAAATAGGGGATTGAGCCTTGTGAATTCCTCCACCTGGAAACTCTATACTAATTTTTTGATTTAAGTACCTGAATTGTTTAATCATTATAAATAAATTATTTTCTAAAATTGGTATGATATGTACTGAGCCTTGAGAATCAGCATAATAATAATCACTAATTTTTCCATTTGGAAGTACATATTTATTATGGCAGTAATTCCAATAATCATTTGTTGAAATAATTTCAGAAGAAATTGTTTCAAAAGGTTTAGCCATTAATAAGTTCTAATTGATTAAACATAAACGAAATTTCAATTTGTGCATTTTCATCAGAATCGGAACCGTGAATCGCATTTACGGCTTTTGATTCGCCATATAATTTCCTTATTGTACCATCTGCAGCTTCGGCAGGATCAGTAGCTCCAAGAATTTCACGAAATGATTGTACTGCATTTTCCTTTTCTATGACCATTGCAATTACAGGACCTCGAGTAATATATTCAACAAGATCTCGATAAAATGGACGATTATGGTGAACATAATAAAAAAGCTCAGCTTGTCGTGTTGTCAGTTGAATTTGTTTAAGAGATATAATTTTGAATCCACTTTGCAATATTAAATCGATAATTTTTCCTGTATAATTTTTTTCAATAGCATCAGGTTTAATCATCCCAAATGTTAAATTATTCATAAATTCCTTTTATTTATTTTGCTTAATAGCAACACTTTTAGATTTAATTTTCTTATTTGTTTTACTTTTTACAGATTTAGTAGATTTTTTAAGCTTTTGATTTGATAATTCCGAAATTTTATATTCTTTGACTGCTCTTTGAACTGTTAATCCAATTTCAGCAGGATTTTCGACTACATATATACCTGCATTACGAAAAGCTTCTATTTTATCTGCTGCCGTCCCTTTTCCACCTGAAATAATTGCTCCCGCATGGCCCATCCTTCGTCCCGGTGGAGCAGTCAATCCAGCGATAAAACCTATTACAGGTTTTTTTACATAATTTTTAATATAGTCAGCTGCAATTTCCTCAGAGTTGCCACCAATTTCACCAATCATCATAATTGCTTGAGTTTGAGGATCTTCATTGAACAATTTTATAATATCAATAAATTGAGTCCCAATTATAGGATCTCCCCCGATGCCTACTCCTGTAGATTGTCCCATTTTTAAATCAGAAATTTGCTTAACTGCTTCATAAGTCAATGTCCC
>DAOTPH010000050.1:0-10260 GCA_035451765.1 Bacteroidota bacterium
AGAATTGGGAAAATATATGCAAAATAATTATTAAAATCCGAATTAATTGCTTTTTCAATGCCGATTGAAATCCAGATTGCATAAAGAACCGCTATTGCTTTATAATTATTAAGTGATTTCAGGTGGATAACTTTTAAAGAATCTTTCGGGAAAAGAAATAAACTTAATCCTAATACAAACGATGTTAGTACATCTGTCCCATATATATTTATGTCTTTGCCCCAAAATATTATCGTTTCAAAGCAAGAAGTTAAGGGAATAAGAAGAACCAATAATGAATAGAACAAAAATTTATTAAAGTATTGTTCCAATGAGGGTGCAAAAATCAAAAAAGCAATTGCAAAAAATAACAATGAAGTAAGAGATGGTTCAATAAAAGGATATAACAATAATCGCCAAAATTCAGTAAAATTCGCTAGATGCATTGGATTCAAAGCGATAAATTTATCTAAGCTTAAATGACCAAAAAAATTAATTGCTGTAATCAAACAGATAAAAATTACAGAATATTTAGAGGCAGATTTCATTTAAAATTACACTTCTCTATATATAGTAGACAATTAAAATGGCAAAAAGTTACACTTTTTTGGAAAAAATTATATTAATTCTGTTAAAAGCTTATCAATTTTTTCCTTATCCATATTATAATAATAATCTTCATTAATAGCAATCATAGGGGATTCTCCACACGCGCCCATACATTCCACCTCTTCAAGTGAAAATTTGCCGTCAGGAGTTGTTTCAAGATTGCCAATTTTCAATTTCTCTTTAATATATTCAAATATATTTTCACCACCAAGTAGCATACAAGAGACATTGGTACAAACTTGTATATGATATCTGCCCATTGGCTTTTTGAAATACATTGTATAGAAAGTGACAACCCCCTCGACACTTGAAGGTGGAACATTCAACAATTGCGCAATATATTCAATTATTTCAGGCGATATCCATCCCCATTTCTTTTGTGCTAACCAAAGCACATCCATTATAATAGATCTTTGTGAGGGATATTTCGATTTAATATTTTCTATTTGAGCGAGTTCTTCTGAATTAAAACTTATTTCCATATTTGCAAATGAAATAATTTCAAAATTAATGAATTTTAGACAAAAATTGACACATTTTTAATTTTAATTATTTTATCTTTTAGATTTATTAATTAAGTTTTAATTTTTAAATAAGATACCTGCGATCTATCTACCTGTATTCCTATGTATTTTTTCAATTCTTATCATATGCCTTCCACCCTCGAAATCCTCTGATAGAAATGTACGTATAATATCTTCTGCTTGCTCGATAGTAAGTAATCTACTACCAAGAGTTAAGATATTTGCATTATTATGCTTGCGTGCCAGCCGCGCCATTTCAACTGATGTGCAATTTGCTGCCCGTATCCCTTGAACTTTATTTGCCACTATTGCCATG
This sequence comes from Bacteroidota bacterium, assembly GCA_035451765.1. Lineage (GTDB taxonomy): Bacteria > Bacteroidota > Ignavibacteria > Kapaibacteriales > UBA2268 > UBA2268. Next base: position 1,429 of record DAOTPH010000050.1, read on the forward strand.
CCAATTCCACTCCCACAAATTAGTATACCCATATCAGCAATAGTAGAAGCCACGGCCTCCGCTGCCGGCACCGCAAAATCAGGATAATCCACTGGATCGTTTGAATATGTGCCAAAATCAAGTACTTGATGCCCCATCGTCGTAAGCAATTCACTTATTTTCTTCTTCATTTCAAAACCTGCATGGTCCGATGCTATTGCAATTTTCATATTCACAAATTTTTAACAATATTTCTTTCTAATTTTCACTTAAATTGTGGAAAATTATCCTTTTTCCACAAAAAAATTTTTAAAACAAAATTTCTGTTAATAATAAGACGATTTTACACCTCATTTTTTTTATTTACCCACAATATTATTTATTATAACTGCTTATATTTTTTCAAATTAATAAATTATTCACTAAATTCACATAGGTAACAATAATATTAAATAAATTAAATATTAAGATATATATTTAATTATTCCACACATTTATTTTATTCTTCTTCTAATTCATCAATATTATCTGTTAATTCTAATGCTTGCACTGGTGCAATTACATTTCCCGCAATACTGCGAATTGAACCATACATATCAACAGTATTTGAAATAACTTTTTCGATTTGCTTTTCTCGCTCTTTCCATATTTTTTGCATTGCACGTTTCTCGCGGTCCATTTCATTTTTCAGTGATGAAAATCCTTCAACAATTCCTTCAACTCTTTGACGAAATTCATCGCTAACTAAATATTTATAAAGTAATTCCATTTTATCACCCTTATTTTCTTGAGATGATAGAACAGTATATTCCCTAATTATCATTTCCCGCAACACATAAGTCAAAGCCTTTACATCGATATAAGTGCAAATCCATATTCCATCCTTCCGCCCAAATCTATCCATATCGCGTGGCAATGCTTCTGTGACAATTACAGCAATCATTGCGTTTTGCTCACGTTGGTCGTTCTTTAACTTTTCTATCCATTGCTCAGAAAAGCTTTTCGTGCGTTTGCTTTCGTAGATAATTTTACCACAAACTTGTTGATGCTGATTTACTACAGTTTGTATGACATCTGCCCCTGGAATTCCTTTTGGTACATCATCAATCAAATCAAATGGATATTCTACTCGTAAAATTTCCGATAATGCTAGTTCCTGTACCTCGCCTTGCATTTGTATCGAACCTTGCTCAGCTTTGCGTTTCATTTCATCAATAAGCTTCTTCTGGTCTTCGAGCTTCTTTTCATATTCTTTAAATTTTAATTCATTTCTTTCTTGTTCCCGCTTTTGAATTTCCGCAGCTATTTCATCCCTTCTTTTATGCATCTCACGCTCAATTTCCAATTTCATTTTCTCTTCTTTTTCTTTTAGCTCGGTTTCTTTATTTAATAATAATAATTCCTTATCCCGCAGTTCTTTATTTTCAGCTTTACGTTTTTCATTTTCATCCTGTAATTGCTTGATTTGTAATTCAAATTTCTCTTGCTCGGATTTTCGCAGTTTTTCCCTTTCTGCTTCTATTGCCTCGTTTACTCTTTTTTCAAGCCTTTCTTTAAATAATGCATTTTCATTTGCTTTTCTTTTTTCAAATTCTTCTTTTTCTTTTTCTAATATTTCCTTCTGTTTATAATAAATTGCCGATTGCTGAGCATATTTTTTTTCGTATTCTTTACGAATTTGTTCCTCAGCTTGACTAAATAAAGCCGATTCGACAGGAAATTGGAATCCACAATTTGGACACTTAATTAAATTTTCCATAATAATTACCTTTTTACAATCAATTTTTGTGCAGAAATATGCCCATTAATATTCAATGAAACAATATACATACCACTTGTTAAGTTGTTTGGAATATTTTCGACTTTCACCACTGGAAGTTGATAATTGGTGAGTACTCCCATTACAGAATAGGGCAGAGTGTTACCGCTATCATCTTTAATCATTGCTATATATTTTGAAAATAGCAAATGCCAATCGGATTGCAGTGGTTCTAAATCCAAAAATTCATCAGCAGAAATAGAATAATATCCGAAAAGCTTACTTGTTGCCGATGATTTTGCAAATTCTCTCGTTATTGCATTAGAGCTATTAAGTAATCTATATTTAAAAGTGTAAGTGCCTGAAATTAAATCCTGTATTGTGAAAATATAATATTTGCCTTCGACAGAGCGATAAATATAAAGTTTATCCCCAACAATTGCAAGAGTATTCATATCATAGCTGCCCCAACCGAAATCTCCTTCTGTTTCAAAACCATCTCTTCCGCGAGTTGTCTGCGTCTGAGAAGTTAAGTCGTACCATACTTTATTCGTATATTGAGGTCCGACGCTTATATTTACCAATTCACTATAAGCAGGCAAATTGCTTGATATTATTGCAATCAGTAAACATTGAAAAAAAATCTTTTTCATTTATAAATCCTTTATAAATAATTGATTCAAAATTAAGAAAAAAATAAACAAGAATACAGTTTTAAAATAGAGTATTATGTATTATTTTATATTTGTATAATAAAGTGGAATTATCAGTAGAAATATTTATTCCAAAAGAATATTTGAACATAAGATATTAAGTTGTATGTTTCTAAGTGTTTAACTTTTTACCCCTTACATTTTACATTTTACCCTTTAAACTTTTCCATAATATGCTCGCAATTCATTAATTTTGTATTATTTAAATCAAATATTTATTATAATGCTTATTTCTGGATGGGGGAACTATCCCAAAGTCGATGCTGATGTTTATACTATTGAAAAAATTCAAGATTTAATTAGTTATATTCAAAATAATAATGACTTTATAACACAAGGCAATGCAAGAAGTTATGGCGATTCAGCACTGAATAAAAATATTATTTCTACTTTAAAGCTCAATCGGTTTCTTGATTTTGATACTGAAAATGGAATTATAACCGCTCAGGCAGGTGTGTTATTTTCAGATATTTTGAAAATTGCTGTACCAAAAGGGTGGTTCCTACCTGTCACACCTGGCACAAAATACGTTACGCTTGGCGGTGCTATGGCTTCAGATGTTCACGGCAAAAATCACCACAAGCACGGCACGCTCGGACAATATATTGAATCTTTTGATATTTTGCTTGCTGATGGCGAGATACGGCATTGCTCAAAAGTGGAAAATACTGAACTTTATCATTCAGCAATAGCGGGAATGGGATTGCTTGGTATAATTTTATCTGCAAGTCTTAAACTTATAAAAATTGAAACGCCGTATATTAAGCAAAAAGTTATAAAAACACGCTCGCTTGAGGAACTCTATGAATTATTTGAAATTAATCGCAATTATACATATTCTGTTTCGTGGATTGATATAACAGGGGGCGCTAAAAGCAAAGTCAATGGATTACTTATGCTTGGCGAACATGCATTGAGTAGCGAAGTAAAATCCAATAAGCAAAAACCGGATGTTATTGCAGGAAATTTGCTAAATATTCCTATATATTTCCCAAATTTTGTGCTAAATCATTCCACTATAAAGATATTCAATGCTTTATATTATGGCAAGGAATTGCATCACGAGAAAAATGCCATAACTTATTTCGATTCCTATTTTTATCCCCTGGATATTGTTAATAATTGGAATAAAGTATATGGCAATCGCGGATTTTTGCAATATCAATTTGTTGTACCTCTTGCCTCAGGTTTGCAATCTATAAAGAAAATTCTCAATAAAATTGATGAATATGGCCAAGCATCATTTCTTACGGTACTCAAAACATTCGGCAAACGCAATGATTTTGTTCTATCTTTCCCTGATGAAGGTTATACCCTTGCAATGGATTTTCCATTTACACGACGATTGCCCGAAATGTTTAATGAACTTGATAAAATTGTATTGGATTATGGTGGTCGGTTCTATCTGACAAAGGATGCACATTTATCTCCCGAAACATTCCACCACTCAAATCCCGAGATAGATAAATTTCTCGAAATTAAAGCAAAATATGACCCAAATAATAAATTTCAATCTTTGCAATCAAAAAGATTAGGATTCTGATGAATAAAAATGTTTTGATAATTGGTGGCACTTCCGATATTGGCTTTGCAATAGCAAAAGAATTTGCGCGTCTGGGATTTGATATTACACTTGTGGGACGAGATACCGATAGGCTCAAAAGCAATGCAAGCGATTTGGCGATACGATATGGCGTTAAAACTGATTATTATTTTATCGATATTGAAAATTTGCAATCTCTTGACGAATTTTTAAGTAATTATCATCAATCCCCCGACGGTATTGTTTATGCAATTGGATACTTAGGCAATCAACAGCTTGCACAAAATGATTTCGACGAAGCTAAAAAATTGATGGATATAAATTTTACTAATGCAATGAAATTGCTAAATCATTTTGCAAATCAATTCGAACAAAGACAATCGGGATTCATAATTGGTATAAGCTCAGTAGCAGGCGATAGAGGTCGCCAAAGCAATTATATTTATGGGGCGGCAAAAGCTGCACTTTCAACATATCTTTCGGGATTACGCAATCGGCTCGCAAGCAAAAATGTTAGCGTTATTACTGTAAAACCGGGATTTGTGCATACCAAAATGACGGCAGGACTTCCGCTATCAAAGCTTATGACTGCTGAACCCGAAGCAGTTGCTCACGATGTCATTAAAGCATGGAAACATCATAAAGATGTCATTTATACAAAATCCCTTTGGAAATGGATAATGTGCATTATTAAGTCATTACCTGAAAAAATCTTTAAAAAAACTAATTTGTAAACTAATTTACTATTAATTTTGAAGAGTATTATTATGATGATAAATAGTAATTTAAATCGATATATAATTTCATTTATATTAGCAATTACATTATTATTTGCGTTTAGTTATCCGACATTTTCGCAAAAAAAAGTAAAATCTACCCAAAAAAGTAAAAAGCAAGAAATACAAGTTCAAAAATCTACTGATAAAGATGACAATATGCATTATAATCTTGGTGTGATTGCTGCGGAAAACAACAATTTTCCCGAGGCTTTAAAAGAATTTTCTGCTGCATTGGAGATTAATCCCAAAAATACTTTTGCTCTTTACGGCAAAGCTAGCGTGTATTACCAAATGAAACAGCTTGATTCTGCAATTGTATATCTTAATAAATTGCTTGCATTGAAGCCCGATGATAATCTAGCGCTAGGGTTACGTGCTGCCTCATATCAGCAAATTGAAAAATATCAACAAGCAGTTGCCGATTATAATAAATTAATCAAAATAGATACAACTAACACACATTATTACCTAAATCTTGCATATTGTTATCAAATGTCCAGCGATACAGCGCAAGCAATCAAATATTATAGAATCGCTGAAAGCAAAGGCGATACAACTATTGAGCTTTATTACAACTTGGCAAGCCTTTATGCAAGTAAATTGAATTTTAAGCAATCCCTTGAATATGTGGATAAAATTTTAACAAAAAATCCTGATTTTAGCGATATTTATGACTTGCAGCTGTATAATATTATGAAAATATATAATTGCGATAGTGCAATCCGCCGATATTCTGCAATTATCGATAAAATTGAACGTAAAGCACGCAATTTGCTCGAAATCGGTATTTGCAAGATTGAAGAAAAAGAATATCCAACCGCAATTGCTTTATTTACAGAATCCTATAAAATTGATAGCTCGGAGATTCTCAATCTTTATTATCGTGGTTTTATTTATGCGCGTTTGGATAGCATAGATCAAAGTATTGAAGATTTAGTAAAATTTATCAATTTATCTAAAGAGCAACCTAATTATCACGAATTTCAATTAAGCGCCCAAAAGCAATTGGATATTATGTTGCAAAAAAAGAATTCGGGACAATAAGAAAATATTTAATTCATTATTTACCACGATTTAAATTAGTTATTATAGCTTTGTCATTAGAGATTTCAAAATCTTAATTATTTTTTATTTCAACTGCTAAAAATAAATATAACTGCCTTTCAAATATTACATTATTCTCTTTATTCAAAGTTGTTTTGCTAAATATTTATATGCACGAACTATCCGCGGGCAGATGTTGTAGATGGAAGGTAAACTTATCTTTCTGTAGAGGCGCATAGCGTACACCCCATATCAAAAGCAAGGATGCTTTTGCCACTTCGTTTATAATTGTATATTTGAAATATTTAAATATAGCTTTTATTTTTTTCGTCAAAAGATATATGAAAAAGTCATCAAAAATAGCACTTGTGGATTGCAATAACTTTTACGCATCGTGCGAGAAAGTATTTAATCCTAAATTGCGTGATAAACCAATTGTTGTACTTTCAAATAATGATGGAATAATCATTTCCCGCAGCCCCGAAGCAAAGGCATTAGGTATCAAAATGGGCGATCCCTATTTCAAAGTCGAAAAAATTATTATGCAAAATAATATATATGTTTTTTCATCAAATTATACACTCTATGGAGATTTGTCACAGCGAGTGATGACAACACTTGAGAAATTTTCACCTTATGTGGAAATTTATTCAATTGATGAAGCATTTTTGAACCTTGATGGCATTGAATCGCAAAATCAAACAGAATATTTATATAAAATAAAAAATACAATCCTGAAATGGATTGGGCTTCCCGTTGGTATCGGTATGGGACCAACAAAAACACTTGCCAAAATTGCAACACATTATGCAAAAAAGCATAGCGAATATAATGGCGTGCTGAATTTGTTTGATTATAATGATTATTCAAAATTTCTTAAAGAGACCGAAGTGGAAGATATCTGGGGTGTTGGCAGACAATATTCAGGCTTGCTTCATTTAAATGGAATTCATACTGCTTACGATTTTACTCTTGCAGATGAGAAATGGGTGAAACGGAAAATGACAATAGTAGGATTGCGAACATTGCGGGAACTCAAAGGCGAGAGTTGTATTGAAATAGAGCAAACTCCACCTGCAAAAAAATCGATAATTTCATCCCGCACATTTGGCGAGTATCTTACAAATATTACTGAAATGAAAGAAGCCGTAGCATTTTTTACGGCAAGAGCAGCGGAGAAAATGCGTTCTCAATCATCTGCTGCAAAAATACTTAGTGTATTTATCCGCACAAATCCGTTTAAAAATTCTCCGCAGTATTATAATTCCATTCAAATTTCACTGCCTCATCCCGTAGCAGCAACAAATGAGTTAATGTACTATGCCCAAAAAGGAATGGATAAAATTTACCGCGATGGATATTATTATCAAAAGGTTGGGGTTTTGCTTGCGGATTTTGTACCAATTTCCAAAGTACAAGTGTCATTATTCGACCCGCCGAATCGCTTTGACCAATTGATAGCTACGGAGGTAATGGATAAAATCAATAAAAAGTATGGAAGTGAAACAATCCATTATGCTTCAATGGGAATTTCAGACCAACGCACTTGGCGTATGAAGCGTTCGCACTTATCCGAAAATTATACTACTGCCTGGGAGCATTTGCCAATTGTAAAGGCGGAATAGTCGAATTATTTTTCATTCAATATTTCTAATATTTTATCATTAATATTAGTTAATTTTGCTTTTTTTATTTATTTAATTATGAATACAGACTATAAAAGAATTTTAATAACAGGTGGGGCAGGGCAAATTGGCACAGAGCTGACAGTCGCATTCCGCGATCGATATGGTAATGATAATGTTTTTTGCACAGATATCCGCAACGATGTGTCACCTTTGCTCGTAGAAGGTGGGCACTATGATATTCTAAATGTCATGAATTACGATGAATTAAGTAATTTTATCAAATCTCGTAATATTGACGCAATCGTTCATTTAGCTGCAATCTTATCGGGTCGTGGCGAAATGAATCCTTTTAATTGCTGGGAAGTTAATACTATTACTGCAATGAATGTTTTCAAAGTCGGCATTGAACAGTCAATCAAGCGTATTTTTATTCCAAGCTCAATGGCAGCGTGGGGACTTGGTATTGAACGAGATAATGTTCCGCAAGCAAGCATACTGCGTCCAACTTCAATTTATGGGGTAACAAAAGTTGCTGTGGAGCGGCTTGCTGAATATTTCTTTTTGAAAAATGGATTAGATACTCGCGGAGTGCGTTTTCCCGGATTAATATCAAGCGAGGCAATGCCAGGCGGTGGAACTACGGATTATGCAGTGGAAATATTTTATGATGCAATCAAGACAAAACATTACAACTCATTTATAGATAAAGGCACTGTGCTTCCAATGATGTATATGCCTGATGCAATTAAGTCAGTAATTCTGCTTATGGAAGCAGATATTTCTAAGTTGCGTTATCACGCGGATTATAATATTGCGGCATTCAGCTTTGCACCTGAGGACTTAGCAAACGAAATCAAACAATTTATACCTGATTTTACTATAGAATACCAACCCGATTTTCGACAACAAATAGCCGAGAGCTGGCCCCGTTCGATTGATGACTCCGTAGCTCGACAGGATTGGAATTGGTCACCCGATTACGACCTACATTCAATGGTTGGCGATATGATAGAGAAATTAAGAAAGAAAATAGAAAATAAATAATTGGATGGGGCGTATTGAATACGCCCCTACAAAAAGCAGGGTTTCTTCATTTGCTATTGTCACTATTAATGACCTTATTATCGACATTATTTTGCTTATTCCCCTGTTCCTTCCATTGTTCATTACTACATCCATTACCCAATGTCCTCCATTCTCCACTTTCCCCATATCCTTCGTAAAATTCATTGGCTCCTCTCTCAATATTACTTATGTAATATACCCTGTTTCGCGCTCTCTTCCCCTTATGCTTCCTTTCTCGCTTCACCTTGACTACTCTCCTGATGTTCCAATCCTTTCCCTTATTTCTTATATTAATACACTCACGGTCCGCATCTCCTTACCC
>DAOTPH010000051.1:0-10227 GCA_035451765.1 Bacteroidota bacterium
ATATATGGGATATCGTGTAATCGAGGAAGTGATTAATGGAGGGAAAAATGTAGTCGATATATCTTTCTTTCCCGAAGATTCGTTGTCATTAAATTCTCTTGCAATATCAAAAAATGTATCAGCAGTAGTTGATTGCGGGGTTGCACCTGGAATGAGCAATATACTTCTTGGGTATCACAGCTCACGTATAAAAGTGGAAAATTTTATATGTTATGTTGGTGGTTTGCCATTTATTAGGAAATTTCCATTTCAATACAAAGCGCCATTTTCTCCAATCGATGTAATTGAAGAATATACGCGTCCCGCAAGATTTATAGAAAATTCAGTTATCAAGACGGAACCTGCACTTTCGGATAGTGAATTTATTAATTTTGATAAAATCGGAACTCTTGAAGCATTCAATACCGATGGACTTAGGACAATGCTAAAAACTATGAAAGTGCCTAATATGAAAGAAAAAACATTGCGCTATCCTGGTCATATTGAATACATCAAGGTCCTGCTTGAAGCTGGTTTCTTTTCCAACAAAGAGATTTTAGTTGGAAATAATACAATAAGACCAATTGAAGTTACAAATAAAATTCTTTTCGATGAATGGAAATTAAATCCTGATGATGAAGAATTTACTGTAATGAAAATTATAATTGAAGGCGAGGAAGACGGTGAAAATGTTAGATATACTTATAACTTATTCGATAAATATGACCAAACTACAAAGATTTCCTCAATGGCAAGAACCACAGGATATACAGCCAGCGCAGTAGTTCATCTAATGCTTCAAGGGAAATGCAGGCAAATTGGTATTATACCGCCCGAATATATTGCAGCTAATGATGAAAATATGAATTATATAATTGAATACCTTGCTGAACGCAACGTTATTTACCATTTAACAAAAGAAATACTGAGATAAATTCTATCTTCGTATTTTTGATATAAATTCCTCGACTTCAGGAATACCGCCTTGGAAAATCAAGTAACCATTGCTTGGTTCACGCTCTGTAATATCACGAGAAATTGGTGTGAGCATAATTTTTTTGACTTCATTTATATCATCTGTTTGCCCTAAAGCCCAGCCAAGTTTAACATAAGCCACTTCAGGTAACATATTAGCCAGTGGCACAACGCCAAGCTCCATTAAATCTCTTCCTGTATCATAAACATACATTTGAGCGTATCCCCAAAGCGTTTGCACACTCATAAATACTGCTACATTATTATCTTTCGCACGTTTTAATGAGGGATAAAGGGGTTTATTAACGTGTCCCAAGCCCGTTCCCGCAATAACAATACCTCGATAACCATTATCAATAAGACTATCAATAATATCAGGTTTCATATTAGGATAATAATAAACAATAGAAACCCTATCATCAAAATACGGCATCAGCTTGAAGTTTTTATCACTACGGCGTTTATGGTAATCATTACGAAGAGGTGTTATTTTGTTTCTATCAACCATTGCAATGGGTATATCTCCAACGGTACGGAAAGTCGAGCGATAGCTTGAATGCATTTTTCTTACGCGTGTGCCTTGGTGCAATAATCCATACATATCAGATGTAGGACCAAACATACATACCATAACCTCAGCTATATCGCTTTCTGCAGCTGCTTTAACAGAATGTATCAAATTATAAGCAGCATCAGAGCTTGGGCGGTCACTCGAGCGTTGCGAACCAACCATAACAATAGGTACAGGGGAATCTTGAATCATATATGAAAGAATTGCAGCTGTATGGTGCATTGTATCGGTTCCGTGACCAATAACAATACCATCGACGCCTTTTTCAATCTCTTGAGCAATTGCTTTAGCTGTACCAATCCATTGCTCAGGACCCATATTTTCACTAAATACTCCATAAAGCTTTTCAGTCTCGAGGTTGCAAATATCAGCAAGTTCAGGAACTGAGCCATATAATTCACCTGGAGAAAACGCAGGAATCACAGCACCCGTTCGATAATCCAATCGGCTTGCGATTGTTCCTCCCGTTCCAAATAACTTAACGCGAGGTTTTTTGGGAGAATATGGAAATGCTTTCTCAGGGATTTTATAATGAGCTTCTTTGCGACCCTTGATTTTAATATCCTTAACCTTATTCCATAAGATACCAATATTATAACCACTCGCTAACTTCAGAACAATATGAAATTCATCAGCAGTTTCAGAGCGTGGAAGTATAATTCCCTGAAAGGTATGTTCATCGGTAATTAAATCGACTTCGCTCCAAATAAACGCATTGTATTTCTTGAGAACTTCAAGAGATTTTGACCTATAGCCTTTATATAATTCTTTATCATTATCTGTATTAGATTCGATTTCTGCCATTTTAATTTTCTTGTTTTTGTAATATTTCTTTAACTAATTTATGAACTAAATTACCATCGGCGTGATATTGTAATTTTTTCATTACAATAGCAGTCAATAATTTATCTTTTTCTTGTCCATTGCGTATTTCTGTAGAATTCAAATCGGCGAGAGATTCCAGAATTGTCGAATTGATTTTGAATTCATCAATTGAAGGAGGTAATAATTCTTCTGAAAATTTGCCATTTTCAATTGTTTTCTGAATTACTTCAAACAAATTGGATTTTGTCATCTTTCCATTTGCAAAATGCTTCAAAATCTCAAAAAGATCATCGGGATTTATTGCATCAAAATAAATATCCTTTTTCCTTAGCTTTTTAGGATAGATAATAAAAATTTCTGAAGCTAATTTAGCATCAATTTTTAATTCATTAATAATTTTCTCAAATAGTTCTGAGTATTTTGATTTTGCTAATTCTTCAGCTGAAATTTCATCAATTCCAAGCTCAATATAGTGATTTTTCTTTTCCCAAAAAGGAACAGGAAGATTTTTTCTAATATTTTCGATTCGTTCTTGAGCTAAAACTATAGGTGGCAAATCAGTATCGGGATACATTCTTTGAGGACCTGGTAAAATCCGTTCAAAACCTGTTGTGCCATCCTCGAGAGCTTGGCGAGTTTCGTTTGGGACACCAATTGTAGCTTCTTTTGCTCTGATAATTACTTCATTTGCCGCAGTTTCGGTATCTTGATAATTTCCCCAAACAAGTACAAGTGTATCATTTTCTGCAGAGCCTACAAATTTTTTCAAATTTGCCCATTCTGATGATGGAATAAATTCACTTTGCGAATCAGAATGCATAATATTTGGCAATGTTGTTAAGCAGGCAATCACCCTTACTCTATCAGAAATTTCTTTAGAAAAATAGGTATCAGTCTGTGTTTGCCAATGAAGCAACCCGCGGAAACCTTTTAGTACAACACATTTTACACTTAATCCATTGGAAACAGCTTGAGCAATTGGTGAAAAATGACTATGACGCATCAATTTAGTCACATCTGCATATTTTGCTTGGAATGTTTCAGTAGTAATCCCGCGACGTTTTAATTCCTCACGTAAATGAAGTAAGCTCCATTGCCGCATTGCTTCATTATAAGTCAATTTAGGAATCATTTCAATATGGGAAACACCTTTAATTTCAGAACGCGTTCCCCCACGCACACTAATATTGACATCTTCCCTCGCGGCGCCGATTCCTGTACGTACTTTGTGAGTCCCTCGAGCAAGATTACTAATTATTTTATTAACATCAGCAATTTCCTGTGGGGTTCGCATATCGGGGGCTGTGACTGTTTCAATTAGAGGCATACCAAGTCGGTCAGTTAGATATACACGCTGATGTCCAATATCGCTATATTCACGGCAAGCATCTTCCTCGATTGATAATTGAATTACATTTATAAATCTATCTTTATAAGGAATTTTGCCACCGACCGAAACAATTGCCGTGCGTTGAAATCCCGTTGGAATACTACCATCAAGATATTGTTTGCGAGCAATATGCACCTCATCAGTGATATGAGCATTATAAAGCATAGAAATTTCAAGTGCAATATCAAGCGCTTGCTCATTCATTGGGAATGGTGGAGTATCGTCCATTTCATAAGTACATACTGTATCATAATTTATATGATAAATGATTTCTTTTTTTGTTTTAAATTCCATTAATGCTGTGCCATCATACTCACCTAATTCAGAAAGAGTCGGCCGCATATGGCGAAGAATTTCAGAATTATATTTTTCAGAATAATGACCTGCGGGACAGCGGCAAAATAACTTTTTATCAGTTAATAGCTGTTGATGAACCTCAAGACCCCCTTTAAATCCTATTAAAGCATAATCTTCTGGGGTCATTTTTTCAAAGGGTTTAAATTCAAAATCGAAATTATCAATATCCATATTATAGATAAATAGAGAAGATAAAAATACAAAATTACGAAAATGTATTATAAATATTTATAATTTGGCAACTGAAGGATAAAAACAAATATAATCGCTCCCCTATTTTATAGATTCTTTAGAAGAATTATGTGGTTACTTATATCTTCTTTTAGTAAAAATACTTTATAGTATACTACCAAATAACGTTGCAGAATTTGCTTTATATATTTTTACATCAATCAAATCACCTGCATTAGAATTAAGTTTTGTATTATCAAATATTACGACTTTATTTGATTTTGTCCTGCCCATCCATTCACTTGGATTTTTTTTGCTTTTGCCTTCGACAAGTATTTCATAAGATTTTCCAATTTCTAATTGATTTTTTTTATAAGATATTTTATTTTGAATATTAATAATTTCATTTAAACGAGCAATCTTCTCACTTTCGGGAACATCATCATCCATATTATACGCTTTTGTACCTTGTCGAGCAGAATATTTGAACATAAAAGCACCATCGAATTCAACATTCCGCATTAAATCCAATGTTTGCAAATGATCTTCAATTGTTTCACTTGGAAATCCCGCAATAATATCAGTCGATAAAGCACAATCGGGAATAATTTCCCTAATTTTAGCGATACGGTTCAAATAATGTTCTCGGGTATAATCTCTGTTCATTAACCGCAATATTCTATCTGAACCTGACTGAAAAGGTAAATGCAGATAGTGGCAAATATTATCATATTCAGACATTGCATAAATCAAATCATCGCTCATATCGAGAGGATGAGAAGTTAAAAACCGTATTCTCATAGAAGGTGCTGCTTTTGCTACTTCCCTCAATAAATTAGGAAAATCTATATTAGAACCTGTATCTTTATAGCTATTTACATTTTGACCAAGCAATGTCACTTCTTTATATCCTTTATCATCTAGTGACTTAATTTCATAAATAATTGAATCCTTAGAACGTGAGCGTTCCCTACCTCTAGTATATGGCACGACACAATAAGAGCAAAAATGGTTGCATCCGCGCATAATCGCAAGCCAAGCTGAGATACCATTCATTCTTAAAGGTTCAATATCTTCATAAGTCTCTACTCTACTTAATCTTACAGCAATACCTTTTTCACCGGATAATGATTTTCTAATAAGTTCAGGAGCATTTCGATATTCATCAGGTCCTATTACCAGCTTTACCAAATCATATTTTTCAAATATATCATTACGTAATCTTTCAGCCATACATCCAATAATACCTATAACAAGGTCAGAATTAGATTTGCGATAATGCTTTAAGTGCATTAATCTATTATAAATTGTCTTTTCAGCGTTTTCTCTAACACTGCAAGTATTTAGCAAAATTACATCGGCGTCATCTATCAAATTTGTAATTGTATAGTTGCCGTCGTTTGTCAAAATACCTCCAATGAGTTCGGTATCATAGATATTCATTTGGCAGCCATAAGTTTCTATATATATTTTGATTTTTTCCATAAAAATGATAAATAATAAAAGAGATATTTTATTATATAAATTATTTATTGTCGATTTTTATAAATATTTATTTTTTAAATAAAATTAAGAGTAATACGTTTATATTACTAAATAGTAATATTTAAAAAAGGAAATTTTATGGAATATCTCACAAAAGAAACATTTCTCGAAAAAGTTTTTGACTATGAAAATAACGAAGAGTGGAAATATCAAGGTGAATTGCCTTGCATTATTGACTTTTACGCAGATTGGTGTGGACCTTGTAAAATGCTTGCTCCAATAATGGAAGAATTATCAAAAGAATATTCGGGAAAAGTTAATATATACAAAATCGATACTGATGAACAGACAGAATTAGCAGAAGTTTTTGGGATACAAAGCATTCCATCGGTTTTATTCTGCCCTATAGGCGAGCAACCACGAATGGCGGTTGGCGCAATGCCAAAGGAAACTTACATTCAAGCAATTGAAGAAATCTTCAAAATTAAACCGCCAATAATACTATCCTAATAATACATAAGAAGTAAATTGTTCAATAGACTACAATAAGCATAGTCGAGTAAAGCCTCGACTATGTTTATTATCTGTAAGATTATTATCAAAAATTTATATATTCAAATTTTAATTTTTAATTTTTTATTAATCTATCTGCTTTACCTGTTTCAATATATGATTTAATATTTTCACAGGCATAAGCAACACCATCAATTAGTGCATTTGGTACCATCGATGAATTATGAGGTGAGCCCACAACATTAGGCAAATCCAAAAATGGATAATTCAATCGAAATTCTCCTGACCCGAAAGGTTCTACCCACCATGCATCAATTGCTGCATAAAATTCAGGGTTTGCTCTCAAATGCTCATATAAATCCTTTTCGTTGATTATAGCACCGCGAGCAACATTCACAAGCACTGCATTCGGTTTCATTAATTCCAATTCTCTTTTGGAAATAAGTCCCTTTGTTTTCTCATTTAATGGAATTGTAATGATTAAATAATCAATTTGTGCCAAAAATTCATCAAGATTATCCAATGTATAAATTGCGTCTATATCTTCATTAGTTTTTCCTGATGTGTTAATACCTATAATTTTAGCACCAAATGGCTTTAGCAGTTTTGCAGTTGCTTTACCAATACCACCAAAACCTAAAATTCCGACTGTGCGACCTTTAATAGGTAAAGTAAAACTTTCAAGTTGTCTAAATATTCCTTGTTTCATTAAATTTTGATATTTATTCAATCGTTTTGCGCAAGAAAGTAACATTGCTACGGTATGTTCAGCCATCGGTTCAGCATAAGCACCTTGATTTGCTGCAACTTTTACGTTGATTGGTAGTAAATTTAAATTAATATGATCGTAACCCGCAGAAAGCAATTGAATAAATTCTAAATTATCATATTTAATATCTTGAGAGATAAGTCCTTCTGCTTTGGGATTCCAAGCTAAAATAATATTTGAATTCCTGAGAAGATCACCCCGATGTTGTTCAGGGTGATCTTGCAAAAATTCAATTGTTATCTCTTTATCGTTTATTTGTTCTGAAAAAAATTTCAAAAGGAAATTCTTTTCTTCTTGAGTTGTTTTGTAAGTTACTATAAGATTTTTCATTTTATACAAAATATTAATACGAATATTTTATTTATTTTCTTTTGATGATTTAAAAATCAAATTATCAAGTCCCCAAATACCACTGCCACGTGATGCAATATAAAGCAAAACAAAACAGTATAATACAGATAATTCACCATGATTTATAACGGGTAATAATCCCATATTAGCATGAAACATCCAGTAAGCGACTGCCATTTGCCCACTGGATAAAAATGCTGAAATATGAGTGAAAAGGCCAAGCATAATAAATAAACCACCAAAAAATTCAATTATCCCACCAATAATAAGCAAACCCATCGGCATTGCTCCTCCACCAGCTTCGGGAGGAAATCCAAATAATTTCATCGAGCCATGCCATAGAAAAAGAAACCCAACTACTATGCGAAGTATTGAATATAAATACTTCTCCCAATTTTTCAAAAAGAATGCCATAATAATCCTTCGATTTTCTTATTAAAAATAAATTATAGTAATGGATGGATACTTAAAGGTACTTCAGCAACACTGTATAAATACCAAATTAAAAATGCACCACCTCCAAGTCCTAAATCCTTCATAAAATGAAGTTGTTCATTTTGTCGCATCATTGGGTCCTTTATTGTCCAGAAGTTATGCATTATAAATGCAGTTGGAACAGTAAATATTACAATCAATATTGCACCTACGTTTACATAAGCACCCAAAATAATACTTATACTGCCAAGAAAAATCATCAAACCTGTAAAAATTACTGCAAGGTTTGCGAATGGAACACCTTTCGATTGAGCATAAGCTGCCATATTTTTTGTTTGCGTAAAGTGTCCAAAACTCGAGAACAAAAAAATCATAGCAAATAAAATACGTGCAATAAGAATTAAAATACTCATAAAAACACCTTAAAATTTAAAAAACATATTAATTTATATTCTACGAATATAATTGTTAGTTTAAACGAAATTTAATAAATTCTATTGCAAAAAATAGCTATTATTTATATAAATTTTTAATTATTATATTACACAAGAAAGTTGTTAAAATGAAAATTACAAAAAATAATGGAACTTTAAATAAATAAAAAGAAGCATAATTTTCTGAGGTAATTATGCCTTAATCATCGTCAAACACATTTTAAAGCGGTCCTTTGCATATACCGCGTGTGGATTATTCGCGGGCATAATAATCATCTCCCCTTCTTTTACAATATGAGGTTCACCTGAAATTCTTATTTCAGCTTCTCCATCGAGAACAATAACAAGTGCATCGAATGGTGCTGTATGCTCGCTAAGGCTTTCACCTTTATCAAATGCAAAAAGTGTGACTGTACCAGCTGGTTTATTGATGATGGTACGGCTTACCACCGTACCATCTTGATATTCTACTAATTTATTAATTTTTAATGTTCTTGCGATTATATCACTTGAATTGGTTGTCATATTATTCCTTTATTATAGTTTGAGAAATTGCGCCTTGATTTGTGTATATTGTTAAAATATAAATACCACTTGATATATTATTTAAATACAATGGCTTATCAATATTCTTTAAATTTGAAAATTTTTCCGAATAAACTTTTTGACCAATTAAATTAGAAATTTCTATTGTGCCGCTTGTTTGATTATCAAATTCTGCAATAATATTAATTTTATCATTGAAAGGTGCGGGGTAGGCAATAAGAAGCATATTAGCATCTGCTGAATACGTTGCATTTTCCTCAACAAAATCTTTTAAAGTCCTAACAAATACTATTAATCGCTTGGATGATGAACAATTGTTATTATCTGAAACAAACAAGAAGTAATAATTCGAGCCAAGTGGTGGTGAAACCAACGGCGGTTCAGAAAGCTTGTTACCATTATTATCCGTCCAATATTTCGAATATGGTGGCATTCCACCTGTAATACTAATTATTTGGTCATTTAAATTTAAAAACGATCCTACTTTAAGAAATACAAATATTGGTAATTGAATAATTGGAGGTTTATTAACAGTTAAATAAAGTGAAGCAGATTTTGAATCCAATGTTTGATTATCTTTTACTGTTAAAGTATATGTTTGAGAAATAGTAGGATTGATAACAGATGGATTCCCTGTAGTAGCATTTTGCAAATTATAATTTGGTATCCAATAATAAGAAAAATCACCCGAACCACCTGTCACAGTAATTAATTGATTATTTTCATCAAAAGTACCTAAATTAATATTATTCCCCTCGCATGTTGATTTATTTGTCAATGTAATTTGGAATGGAATTGTTTTGGTTTTGAATTTGAATACTTGAGACCAAGAGCCAATTCCACAATTATTTACAGACCTAACTCTCCAATAATATTGACGATTATGTAATAGTTCTTCTGATAATTGATATTGATTAGTAGAAATTCCTGTAATAGATTTAACAATATTTGAAAAATAGGCGTCATTTGCAATTTGAAGTTCATAAGTGCTTGCAAGGGTATCGACACTCCATTTAAATGTAAAAAGTACTTCTAAATCAAGAGAATTATTGGGAGGATATTGCAAAGTGACATTTCCAGGGCAAAAATAAATAAGAAAATTCCACGGATCGCTCCACTTGCCGTAACCTTGGCTATTCTTGCCACGGACTCGCCAATAATAAGTATTATTATGACTGAATGGAATAGAAGTTAGAGTATATTTAGTATCAGTAATATTGTCTTTATTAAAAAGAAGATTATTAAAATTCGGATCTGTTGAAACTTGCAAATTGTATGCAGTTGCTAAATATGCACTATTCCACATAACTTGAAAATTTCTTGTATTCAAAATTGAAGCGTTGGCAGGTGATTTTAACGAAACTTGTCCTGTACGATAATTTGTTATTGTAAATGTCCAAATATCGCTCCATTGCCCATCGCCTAA
>DAOTPH010000052.1:0-10178 GCA_035451765.1 Bacteroidota bacterium
GAGGGGCTTCGTATTTTATGTGTGCAACCATCGAATTATGAGCCTGCATACATATATTGTGGCGCTGATTCATTAGATTTCAATAAAAATAGCATCGGAAAGGGAATTTATGTCAGCCTCGACACGGGAAAGACCTGGAAACCCCTTGGGATATCAGGTGCCCCCGTCCTTGCAATAGAAGAACATCCAACCGATCCACATTATATGGCTGCAGCCTGCGGTGTCCTTGGCGTTGGTGTTTCAGCAAATTTCGGGCAAGCTTTTGAATTTTATAATGATGGCTTGCCTCCAAATGCTTTTGCAGAAGGAGTTGCAATTCCCGCCATCAATCCCACATCTGAGGGTATCGAAATTTTTGCAAATTTATATCAAGGGGGTCTTTATAAATCAAAGAATATCAAAAGTGGTGTAAATGATGAATTTATCAATACTTCTAAATTGAAAATTGACAAAATATATCCTAATCCTGCATCTGAATATTTAACAATATCATTCAATAATCCAAAAATTCAAGATATTGATATTCAAATTATTGATTTATTAGGCAACACTATTCAGTCAATGAATTTCAAAAACTTAAATGAGGGAATAAATGTTGCAACTTTCGAAAATATAAAAATTCCATCAGGATATTATTTCATAATAATAAAAAGCAATTATAGCCACGAAATGCAAAAATTTATGATATTAAATTAATGGATATAAACTCACCAATAGGCGTCTTTGATTCGGGAGTAGGTGGGCTAACGGTCTTGAAGCAATTATTAAGATTTTTGCCGAACGAGAATTTTATTTATCTTGGAGATACAGCTCGCGTACCTTATGGGAACAAATCGCAATCTACAATTGAGAAATATGCAGGTGAAGCAACACGATTTTTGCTAAATAAAAGTGTCAAGCTAATAGTAATAGCTTGCAATACTGTTTCCTCAATTGCTATGGGTGCAGTAAAACAAAATTCAAATGGAATCCCGGTAGTGGGAATGATTGAGTTTTCTGCGCGCACTGCACTAAGATTATCAAAAAATCATAAAATAGGAATCATTGGCACACGTGCAACAATAGAAAGCAAGGGTTATGAGAAACAAATTCGCAAATTATCCCGAGCAAAAAATTTAACACTTATCTCGCAACCTTGTCCCCTATTTGTGCCTCTTGTTGAAGAAGGTTTTATCAATACTCCTGCAACTCATTATATTGCTGAGCAATATCTTGCCCCATTTAAGGACCCATCAGTAGATACATTGATTCTTGGTTGCACGCATTATCCAATGTTATCGAAAGTAATTAGCGAGATATTGCCAAATGTCATTCTTATAGACACAGGGGTAGAATCATCAATTCAGGTTCTACGAATTCTTGCGGAAAAAAATCTATTGAAAGAATTGGATGAAACGACAGATGTAGCTGAAAATATTAATATTAACAATTTTAATGACCCCAATGTTGAGTTTTATCTGACTGACATTTCTTTGAATTTTAAATCAATAGCAGAGTTATTGCTTGGTTATAATATAAAAGAACCAATTGAAATTGATATATCAGATGAATAATTTACAATTTTTTTTAATTTAATTAGTTTATATATTACTAATAAATTAAAAATGAAATCGATTCTAAAAGTACTAACCTTATTTATGTTGGTTCAGACAGTAGTGTTTAGCCAAAATAATGAGCGTGTGAGAAAGGTCGATTCCATATTTATTTATAAACCTGCTCATCCAATAGAAATATATAATCCAGATGCAAAATTTATAAATAATTCATTATGTCTTGATATAATATTTTGCAATTCAGGGTTTGGTGGTGGTTTACTTTTTACTCATTCATTTGATAAAGAAAATTTATTATTTGCTAATTTTTATATTTCGGGGGCTAGGAATACCGACGAAATTGAGTATTGGGATTACAATACAAATACCTGGAAAGTTCCAAATAAAGTAAATAGATTATTTATGATACCTTTTACAATTGGATATTCACGGTTGATTTTCCAAAATTCTATAGCAGGTTCATTCAAACCTTTTGTATCCGCTGGTATCGGTCCAACATTAATTGTTGCAACACCTTACGATAAGGAATGGTTTTCAGCTTGGAGCTATGCACAATCATTTATTCGTTTTAATACATATATTGGTCTTGGTGCGTATTTCAGCTTGGAAGATAATTCAGTTGCCTCTGCAAATATCCGATATTATTACATCCCATTTGGTGGCCAAGGTCTGGAAAGTATTCGCAATCTTCCTATTAAGGATTTTGGCGGACTTGTTCTATCACTCTCTGTAGGATATACTTTTTAATATTTTTATTTTGTTTAAACAATTATAGGGATTAATAATTTCACTATTTTTAAAA
This sequence comes from Bacteroidota bacterium, assembly GCA_035451765.1. Classification (GTDB taxonomy): domain Bacteria; phylum Bacteroidota; class Ignavibacteria; order Kapaibacteriales; family UBA2268; genus UBA2268. The sequence continues at coordinate 2,356 of DAOTPH010000052.1, forward strand.
TCCCATCACTTTGCACCACTGATTGCAACACCTGTAAAAGTTTGATTCATATGCAATGAATTGTATTGCTCCCCATAGGTACTGAACCCAATGACATTATATTTTTTCAATAAATCATTATATTCTTTTTCTAACTTTGTACCCTCAAGCGCAATTCTGTGGTAAAAACAATCAAATCCGAGTAAAAAATCAATTCTTCCAATACTACGTTCAATTTCTTTAAATTTGTTTTCCATATTTTTTATTATATTGCCTGCTTTTCCAAGTCTATAAACTCGATCCTCTTCTATTGCGCAGGCAAATTGCAAACTATCGTCAGGATTTACGTGTAGAATTTCTCTTACATACCAATCCCCATAGTAATTTTCAATTAATGGATTCATTGAAAAATGCTTGAGAGTAAGTTCTTCTTTAGGAACATTAATTAATCGAGAATAATAGACAGCTGCTGGTTCATCATTAATTTGATAAACGATCCTATTTCGTGGATCTGATTTAGTAATATTTAAGATTTTATCTGTGGGCATAAAATGATGAGTTTTCATTATTTCAAATGGCAACTCTGATTCCACGATTATAAATGCAGCTCGATTAGATTTGAAAAGATAATTTAAATAAACGTGTGTTTTAATAAATTTGAGATTATCTCCCGCCGATCCGCCTACAATCGGAATATTATTAAAAACATTATAAAGAATACTAGTAATTTGCTCTTCTTTTGTGGAGAGGCCATCAATTAAAAGAATTCCAAACATTTTTTTGGAGTTAAGATATGTATTAAATTTCAATTTATGAACAATTTCTCTTGAAACTCTTAAAGTATCTTTTATTGAAAATTTTTCTAAATCATCGATGTCATATATGTGGAATGCAAGCAAATCCGACTTTAAACTAAAGCCAGTTATGGAATTCATCACTAATCCATCATTTACAATTTCACCTGCTGTTGTAACTCCTACAATATTTTGTGAGGGGATATGATTTAAGGATTGTTCGATAGTTTGTAGATAATAATTTGGAGAAACAAAGAACATCATTAAATCATTTCTATCTTGAAGGATTTGTTTAGTGAGTTCGTTTATAGCTTTTTGTGGATCTGAATTTTTTGTATATCCACATTTTATAGAAATTTTCTCTTCCATAGCCCCCTCCCATAAAAAATTTGCAATTTAATAATATTTCACATAATCGCAATGGAAAGTCCAAAAAATACAAAAAAATAAATTATTTAATAATTTTCTGAAGGTTTCTCAATAATGTGTCGATTGCATCATCAAGAGATTGAGCTTTTAATGTTATCCCCGCTGCATTGAAATGTCCACCACCACCAAGTGAGAAAGCCACCTTTTGAACATCAAAATCATCTTTTGAGCGTAATGATATTTTATATTCACCACATTGATAAATTTCTGATAATAAGATACCAATTTTTACTTTTTCGATAGAAAGAGTTTGCTCTACAAAAAATTCTGTATCCTGATAACTTGTTTGTGTCTCTCGGAAATCTTTTTCGCTAATTGACATCAAGCAAACTCTATCTTGAAATAAAAGTTTCAAATTAGATAATGCTCTACCAAGCAAACGCATTTGGTTAATTGATTTTTGATTATAAACATTTTCGTAAAGATAAGATGGATCGGCTCCGGCATCGATTAATTCTGCTATAATTCTATGGAGTTGTGAAGTTGTTTTTGGGAATCTAAAATTGCCTGTATCAGTAGCAATGGCGACATATAAAGCTTCCGCAATTGGTTTTGTCACTTTGAAATCGGGTACTTGTGAAAGTATTCTCCAAATTATCTCACCTGTCGAGGAAGCATTTGAATCTACTAAACTATGAATGCTATTTATATTCATTCCAGGATGATGGTCAATAATAATCTTAGTTGCATTAGATTCCTGAATATGCTCAGCTAGCATCATCGAACGTCCATAATCATTCATATCAACAAGAACAATCAAATCGGCTTGCTTGATATGATGTAGATTAGACTTTTGATAAAATTTTAGAATTCTATCTGCACCCTCAAGAAATTGCATATTTTTTGGAACATCATCCGAGATGATAATCCAAGCATCTTTTTTATTTCCAATGAAATAATTCCACAAAGCAAGGGCTGAGCCAATGGCATCTCCATCAGGATTATTATGAGTAGAAATAATTATTTTCTTAGAATTTTCAAAAATCTTAGTAATTTCGTATATATTATTTATTTGAATTAAGTTATTATTCATAATTTAATAATTAGAATTTAATTTAAACGTTTTTTATTATTTAAAATTTCATAGACATTGGAATTCAAAAAGTTATTACCTTATCTTGAAGTATTAGCTGCTTTTTTAGGTGCAGTATTAATTATTTTTTTAATCTTCGATAATTGGATTCTTCCCTCTATTGTTAAAGATAGAAAAATTGTAAAAGTTCCAAATGTTGTTGGTATGCCATCAAATACTGCTATAAATTTGCTTAATGAAAACGGGCTAGATTATACAATTGTAAGCCAACAATATAATGAAACGTATCCCAAAGATTATGTAATCAAGCAAATTCCTGCCCCAGGCACAAAAGTAAAAGAATCACGTCAAGTACTTCTCACATTAAGCAAAGGAAAAGAAAACACATCCGCACCTAATGTAATTGGACAATATGAAAGCTACGCTCGAAGTATTATATCAAATGCTGAACTTAATGTCGGAAATATTACTTACCTGAAAAACGATTCTGTACCAAAAGGTATTGTAATTTCCCAAAATCCTCCTCCAAATAGTTCTATTGCACTCAATGGATATATTGACCTTGTAATAAGTGAAGGAGCCGAAGAAAAAGTAATTGTCCCCGATTTGACAGGTAAGTCACTCAATGACGCTGAAAATATTCTAACTGATATAGGACTTAAAGTTGGAGATGTTTCCTATATCAAAAATGAAACATTTTTACCTAACACAATTGTTAGGCAATCACCTTTGCCAGGAGAAAATGTAATTAAAGGTGCAGCGGTCAATCTTGTTATATCACGCTAAATTAATGTGTAAATAACAAATTTAGCTTTTTCATTCCAATATTGAAAGAACTCTCCTTGCATTTGGATTATTTGGATTAAATTCTAGTGCGAGGGAAAGAATTTGTATTGCTTTTTCTTTCTGATTATTTTTATAAGCATAGATTCCATTATTTGTCAAATTATCAGAAATAAGCAATGGCAAATTTTTTGGCAAAATTCCATCATATTTATTTCTATTTTTCAATAGATATTTCAAATCTAAATAATCAACTGATACAGCAACAACCGTATCCTTGGGGAAAACTTGAAGAACCAGCCCGTGAGGTGCTACATAAAAATCCTTGAACATATCTTTTTCGGTTGCATATACATCCATAGTCATATAAATAGGATGCGAATTGATATTTTCAGTGATAATCTTTTTAAAAACATTGACATATCTTGCCTGAATTTCGATATTATTATAAGGACGTTTTTCCTCAAAATCATCCAATATTGTTTTATATGTTTCAAATTCATTTTTTGCTGATGAATATATCTGAGGATATTGCAATTCAAATTGCAAGGGGTACCAGGTGCGTCGCATAAGTTCTTTTTCAACAATAACAACATCGCTTCGTTTATGCTCCACAATTTGTTCATACATAAAAGGACCAACAAAATAATCCCATTGTGCTGATATTAATATTGCATTTGGTTCCATAGAAGCAAGTACATTCTTTGTATACTCAGCAACCATTCTATCTTGCGAATGATCACAATTTTTAAAATTCAGGAAAAATTCAAACACAGGAATTAATGCAATTACATAAATCAATTTCAAATTGTTTCTAATTATAAATGCAGTGCCAATAACAGCAAAGATTAACAATGCAATAAATGAAAGAGAAAAATACGGGTCAATATCAAAAATTGAATAATTTAATGTATAAAACAAATTAGCTATAATTAAAAGTATCAAAAACCAAAATAAATCGCTTGATTTCCAAACTTTAATAATTCCCCAGAAAGCAAGTATTAATCCAAAGATTCCAAATTGATAAGGGAGGAGCGAGAAAAATTTCCCTAAGTTTTTAAAAATAACCCCAGCTCCCGAGAACATCCATACTTGATACTGTCCTCCTGATATATGGTACATAAATTTGTTAAATCCTCTATGCACCCATCCCCAGTTGACTGGTGGGAGCATTGCTGATCGGACGGGCAAATAAATATATAAGGATAATCCAATCAAAAGGGGTATTAAAAGAAATAAAAAAAATTTCAATTTATCAGCTGTAATCCGAAATTTTCTTTTTTCATCTAGAAAATATAGCCAAAGAATTGCGGGTAGCAAAAGTATACCTGTCATATGATTTGACAAGCTCAAACCAAGTAAAAATGCAGTTACAATGTAATATATTTTAGAAACAGAAAAATACGCTTTTAATGTAAAAAATATTACCAAATTCATCAACAGTAATTGCAACGAATAGACTTCGAGTGAGTTTGCTTGTTCCCAGATAGTTTGAGCAAATCCATAAGTAAGAGAAATAGCAAGTGAAATGATTATTTGATTCAACAACGTTAAATCCAAGCTCTGATATGAAATCTCAATATGACGTTTTCTTTTTTGAGAGCCTTCGATAATTTGCTTATTTCTAAATTTTGCATTAGAAAGAACTAATATGGATGTATAAAATAAGGCAACAGATGAAAGCGCTGTTAGTATTGCAGCAAAAAGATTTAAGCTGTAAATTTTAGAAAAGCTAAAAGGAATAAGGGACCAAAGATGACCGAGCAAAGTAAAAAGAGGATACCCCGTAGGATGTGCTATACCAAGCACAGTGCAAGCCGCAGCAAGTTCTCCATTATCTGTATAAGTAACATCTGGGTTTGCTGTAAAAATATAGACAATCAAAATAATAATGAAAAGAAGTATTGCCGCAATATAAGGCTTTGAGAATAAATTTTTCATTTTTCAATTATTTAAAAAATTCAAAAATAAATAAAAAAACCATCCAAAATAATAATTTATTGGATGGTTAATATTAATTAAATATTTTCAAAAATTAATATTATTCTTCTATTTTCTTAATATTCACAATAGGTTCTTCTTCGGTTGTGTCTCGCTCTGTTTCATTTTCGTCACTTGTTTCGTTTGGCGTTTCCACAATTTCATCGGTTAGAGAATCTATATTATTTTCTTCTTGTTTTGTAATAGTTTCCTCAACACTTGAAGTCTGAATTATTTCTTCTTCAGTTGGTTCAGTGATCTCGGGTTTAGGTGTTTTTTCTTTCGATTTTGTTTCAGTTGATTTAACAGGTTGAGCAGAAGATTCAGCTTGAGTTTTCACTTTAGGTCGAGGAGCAGCCGTCGGACGACGTTTTCGATTTTTGCTTGCTGATTCAATTTCAGCATGCCAATCCACCAGATGAATTACTGCTGTTTGAGCAGAATCACCACGACGAAAGCCTGTTTTAACAATTCGAGTGTAACCACCGGGACGGTCTGCCACACGTGGTGCTACTTCCTCGAAAAGTTCCTGAACCGCTGCTTTGCTATAAAGATATTTTGATGCAATACGACGGGAATGCACATCAATTGTTTGTCCTTCGGGAAGTAAACCTTGAGATTCACGAATTTTAGCTATTTTAGCTCGAGTAATAAGTTTTTCTATATAGGGTCGTAGCTCTTTTGCTTTTGCCTCTGTAGTTGCAATGCTTTTTTTCTCAGAAATTATTAATGATGTTGCTAAATTCCTCATCAATGCTGATTTATGACTTGATGTTCTTTTTAATTTTCTACCACTTTTTAAATGTCTCATTGTCAGTTCTCAATTTTAAGATACAAGATATTTTAATTACAAATTTGCTTAATACTGTGCTTTTGGAGCATCTTTTAGATATTTATCGACATCCATACCGAAATCAAGTCCTAAATTATGGACAGCATCGGCAAGCTCTACAAGAGATTTTTTACCAAAGTTTCGTAATTTAAGTAATTCTGACTGTTCATATCGCACAAGTTCAAAAACACTTTTAATATTGGCACTTTTTAGGCAATTATGCGCACGAACAGAAAGCCCCATTTCTTCAACAGGCATTAAAAGAATTTGCCTAATTCTTTGATATTCACTCATTTGGGAATCTATTTCTACTTTTTTACTTTCTTCTTCTACAACAGTATAATGAATATCAAAATCAATAAACAATTTTATATGATCACTTAGAATTTGTGCAGCTTGATGTACTGCTTCATCGGGAGAAATTGTGCCATAAGTCTTAACATCCAAAATTAACTTTTCATAATCAGTTTTCTGTCCGACTCGGAAAGGTTCAACAGTATAAATAACATTTTGAATAGGTGTAAATATCGAATCTATAGGAAGCATACCAACGGGAAAATCAAATGAGGGTTGCTCCTCAGAGGGAACATAACCCTTGCCGCGACCAACCCGTAATTCTACATCAAAATCTGCTGAATCTTCAAGGGTCGCGATATGATGGTCTAAATTAACAACCTCAATTTGAGAGGTAGCTTCCTGAATATCTCGGGCAGTCCATTCTCCCGGTCCTTTCAAGCGAAAAGCAATACGTTGAGCTTTTTTATCAATCAATTTAAATCTTACTTCTTTAAGATTTAAAATAATTTCAGCAACATCTTCTGTGACGCCAGGGATTGTTTGAAATTCATGAAGGACATTTGTAAATTTAACGCCAGTGATAGCTGAGCCCGGAATTGAGGAGAGCAAAACGCGTCGGAAAGCATTACCAATAGTGACGCCATATCCCTGTTCAAGAGGTTGGAGGATAAATCTTCCATGATTATCTGAAGATGTTTGTTCGATTAGCACCCTTTCGGGCATTTGCATTTGATAACTCATAATAATAACTCCTCTCTAAAATTAAACTCTCCGTCTTTTCGGAGGACGGCACCCATTGTGTGGAATAGGTGTCCTATCAACAATACTGTGAATCTCTAGCCCTGCTTGCGAAAGCGCCCGAATAGCGGCTTCTCGGCCGGCGCCAGGTCCCTTAACAAATACATCGACTTTCCTCAATCCCAAATCAAAAGCCTCCTTTGCTGCTTTTTCAGCAGATACTTGAGAAGCATAAGGTGTGTTTTTCTTAGAACCTTTAAAGTTATTTTTTCCCGCCGATGACCAGCATATTGTATTACCATACAAATCAGTTATGGTTACAATAATATTATTAAATGTTGCTTTTATAAAGGCTTTCCCGTGAATTTCGGAAACTGTCTTTTTCTTAATTTTTTTCTTTGCCACTTTATAATTCCATTATTTTATTATCGTTATTTCTTAGCAGCAGCTTTCTTTTTACCTGCTACTGTACGTCTTCTACCTTTTCTTGTACGTGAATTTGTACGGGTACGTTGCCCACGCACGGGCAATCCTCTACGATGACGAATCCCACGATAACAACCTATATCCATTAATCGTTTAATATTCATTTGCACTTCGCTACGTAGCTCGCCCTCAACTTTGTATTTTTCTATTGCTGAACGTATTCGTGATATTTCATCGTCAGTCCAATCATTAACTTTCTTAAATTCATCGACATTGGCATCTCGCAGCACTTCCTTTGCTCTTGTAGGACCAATTCCATAAATATATGTTAAACCTACAAATCCTCGCTTGTTTTTTGGTAAATCTATACCCGCTATTCTTGCCATTTAATTCTCTCCTTATCCTTGTCTTTGTTTATGTCTTGGTACTTTTTTGTTAATAACATATAATCTACCTTTTCGTCGCACGATTTTATCATCGGCACTTCTTTTTTTGATTGATGCTCTTACTTTCATTTATTTACCTATTATTT
>DAOTPH010000053.1:0-10081 GCA_035451765.1 Bacteroidota bacterium
TCATTAAATTGCAATGTTGTTAAAGGTGCCGTTGAAATATGCATTGCATCGCATGTAGCTATCCCAATTCGTTTTAATCCAAAATCAATGCTTAATATTTTTTTTCCTGATATAATTTGCTTAATTTCGTTTAACGAATATTTATTATTTAAATTATTCATAATACAAATTTAAAAGAAAATGATCATTAAAGAAGAAATAAAATCGAAAGCTTATGAAATTGGTTTTGCAAATATAGGTTTTGCCAAATTTGCGCTTTTAGATGATGAAATCAAACATTATGTAGAATGGCTAAATAGAAAATATAATGCAACATTGGATTATTTACAACGAACAATTGATAAGCGATATGATATATCTTTGTTGCTTAATGGAGCAAAAACTATTATTGTCACAGCCACAAATTATTTTCAATATAGAAATTATTCAAATTCAATAGAAAAAGGGAAAATATCCCGCTATGCTCTTGGCAATGATTATCACTATGTTGTTAAAAATATGCAAGATAAATTAATCAATTATATCAAAGAGTTTTACCCAAGTGCAAATTTTAAAAATTATGTCGACACAGGTCCTATTCTTGAACGACAGTGGGCAGTTCGAGCTGGACTTGGTTGGCAAGGGAAAAATGGTTTAGTAATTTCAGAAGATATTGGGTCATGGTTTTTTATCGGTATTATTATAACAGATATTGAATTTGAAGCTGATAATCGAACGCTTGATTTTTGTGGAACTTGCAGGAAATGTATTGATGCCTGCCCAACAAATGCGATTGTCAGTCCCCGTGTAATTGATGCAAATAAATGTATTTCTTTTTGGACCATTGCAGCAAAGCATAGTCTTGACATTCCTGAAGATATTAATGATCATAATCCAAATTGGTTATTTGGTTGTGATATTTGTCAAGAAGTTTGCCCGTGGAACAATAAATTTCAGCGATATACCAACATTAGTGAATTTCTAGCGAGAAATTATGATAATGAAATACCTTTAGCAAATTTAATGAAAATTACAAAAGAAGAGTTTAATAAAATTTTTAGAAACTCAGCAATAAAAGATATTAAATTAGAAGGTTTGAAAAGAAATGCTCAGGCATTAATAAAAAAAAATATTAATTAATAGCTTTATATATCAAAAATCCAAATTTCTCAAATACTAAGCTATTACTATCTATTTTGACTCCATTTGATAAAAATATATCATTTAAATCAATATTTATTTTCTGAGGATTGGCTTTTGTTTCATCAAGCTTCGCAACAAAATGGAGATATTGCTCTTTAATTCGAGAATATAATTCAATTTCTATATAATGCCAATTTTCAAAAATATGGAAACCACTTGAATTATTATTTATCGAGTTATTGAACCATTCATTTCTAATTTCGACAGTTCTATGTATCAAATCTTGTAATGTATTCTTTCTATTCCAATTGAGCGAGGATATTGAAAATAAAGCTAATTCTTTATCGCTGTATTTTTTTATTTCCGATTTTGTAAAATTCAATCCTGTATTAATCGGTTTCTCTTCAAACAATTCAAATCCAGAATGAATAAATAAAAATCCAGGGAGCAAAGAATTCAAAACAAAAATCATTTTTGAGAAATTTTCATCCTTGAAAAAAGAATATGTGCGTGGTGTATTGTGATTTTCAGAAGTAGAGAAAAAAGGAATAGGAATTTCATTATTTTCAATATTATTAAGGAATTTTTTCAATTCGATAAAATTGTTTTCAATTAAAAATAAGGGACCTATCACCGCATCGAAGCCCTTTTCTTTGCTTTTGTGTGTTAATTCAAAATTTTCTTCAAAAAAGATAAAATCATCTTTTATATCACGAGCTTTTGCTATAATATTTGATAAAAGTTCAGCGGGGAGAGAATGCCCCATATCAATCATTGCACCATCAATAGCATAATTCTTTATATAGTAAGGTATTATATTTTCTAAATATTCCCATAAATCTTTAACTTTATTTTCTTCCCGAGCAAGTTCTGAAGAATACATCCTAACTGTATTATAAGCAATATAGTTAAATTGAGGATGATCAAACAATCTAAAATAAGTGACATCACTCCATATTGGTTGTGCATCATTTGGTGGCCAATCTGCAAACCCATTCGGAATTTTTGCAATTTCATTATTTTCAAATTTTCCAATATATTCCCCATTTTCTAATGCAACTAATTTTGGTATAGGAGAAAATTTATTAATATAATTCGGTGGTGGTGGAGGAAGTTCCGAGAAATCATTATTATTAATCTTTTCTAATATATTATTAAATTGTCGCTTACTGAATTTTGGTGGCAAAAGGATTTTGTCATTATTCTTTGTATAAGTCCAATAAAACCAATTGGGATGCTCGCCAATTAAATCACAATCAAGACTTGCAGTGCGAAATATAAATTCAAGCACTACTTTCATACCCAATAAATGCGCTGCTTCAACAAGAGCAGCAAATTGTTTTTCTATAGGAATTTCTAGCACCGGTTCATTAAGATTTTCATCAAATTTATAGATATTTTTTATTGCATACACAGAACCAAGATTCCCCCTTTGGTGTGCTTTACCAATTTCAAAAATTGGAAGCATATAAATTACATTTATTCCCATTCTTTTTAGATATGGTAATAATGCTATTGTTTTTAAAAATGTTCCTGTTTCACGAAATGTATTAATATCTTTTGTTATTTCAATTTTCCCATCACGATTATGGTCATAAGAAGTAAGCAATCTTAGTATAAAATTATAAATTACAGATTGCTCAACTCTATAATTAATATTTTGATAATTATTTTGTATATTATATAGTTCATTAATTTTTAATATAAAAAATTCAATAGGGTTAATTTTAATAGGTGAATTATCTATATCTTTATAATCAAGCCAAATAGAAGGAATATAATATGTACAATTTTTAAATTTATCCGCTAATTCTACAAGGCGCTTTTTTATCAACTGTAAATTTTCATCATCCATTTTTTACAATATTTAGAATTAAGAAGTTACGCTTTATTATTATAATTAATGAGTTTTAAAAATTCTTCCTCACTTAATATTGTTAAATTTAATTCCAATGCTCTCTCATACTTAGAACCTGGTGATTCCCCTACTACTACATAATCAGTTCTGCTGCTAACGCTTGAAGTTGCTTTTCCACCCAATGATTCCACCATTTTAGAGGCTTCAGTTCGACTCATAGATTTTAACTCACCTGTGAAAACGAATGTTTTATTTTTTAAAGGTAATTCCTTTGCTTCTTGTTCAGCGGGTTTTTCAATTTGAAAATGAAGTCCATAATTTTTCAATCTTTCGACTATTTCAATATTTTTAGGGTTTGAAAAAAATGTCTTTATAGATTTTGAAATTGTTTCTCCAATTTGAGGAATTGCTTGCAATTCTTCTTCATTCATTTGAATTAATCGGTCAATATTACCGATCGTTTCTGCAATAATTTTTGACGATACCTCACCAACATAACGAATTCCTAGCCCAAAAAGAACTCTATGAAAAGGTTGTGACTTAGATTTTTCTATAGATTCCAATAAATTTTCAACACTCTTTTTACCCCATCCTTCAAGATTTTCAATTTTCTCTGCGTAGTTAGGTAACTCATATATATCTGCGATATTTTTTAAAAATCCTAGTGTTACAAATAAATCTACTGTTCGCTCTCCAAGAAAGCTAATGTCCATCGCATTTCTTGAGGCAAAATGCTCAATTTTTCGACGAATTTGCCAGGGACATTCGGGATGGATACAATAATAATACGCCTCTCCTTCATATTTTACAAGTGGAGATTTGAAATGGCAAGGGCACACCTTTGTAAATTCAAAAGGTTTAGAGTTTGGATCGCGTTTTTCAAAATTAACTCCAACAACTTTAGGAATAACCTCCCCACCTTTTTCGACAAAAACATAATCACCAATCCGAAAATCGTTTTCACGAATATAATCCTCATTGTTTAATGTTGCACGTCTGACAATTGTTTGACCAACTTTAATTGGCTCTAGTTCGGCAATAGGTGAAACTATACCCGTGCGACCAACTTGATAAACAATATCAAGCAATTTTGTTTCCTTTTGTTCAGCAGAATATTTATATGCAATTGCCCAACGTGGAAAGCGGGCAACACTTCCAAGTAATTTTTGTTGTTCAATAGAATTAACTTTTATGACAAGGCCATCAATATTATAAGGTAATTCTACTCGTTTTTCTTCCCAATAATTTATAAATTCAAAAATTTCATCAAGTGAATTGCATAATTTATAATTTGGATTTACGGGGAAACCTAATTTTTTCATAATATCAAAATTCTCAGAAAGAGTATGGAATTGAATTTCTTCGCTTAATAAATAATATGCCCAGAAATGTAAGGGTCTTTCGGCAACTTCATTAGGATCCATAAGCTTAAGGGTACCTGAAGTAAGATTTCGGGGATTTGCAAAGGGATGTAATCCTCGCTCGATTTGCCTTTGATTGACCTTAGCAAAGTCAGCTCGCGTCATATAGACCTCACCTCGAACTTCGAAATTATTAATGAATTCATCTTCATCCAGATTACTTTGCTGGTTATAGAGTTGAGTTGTATCGGATGAGTTGATTGAAGAAGTTCTAATTAAATTATAATCACTTAATTTTACTTTATTTGCAACACGTGGTATAATTGGAATTTGAAGAACATTCAAAGTTATATCATCGCCTGTTATTCCATCACCACGGGTTAATGCAAGATTAAGTCTTCTATTTTTATATCTTACACTTAAAGAAACACCATCGAATTTTAATTCTACAACATATTGTATTTTCTGATTTGGCAATGCTTGCATACATCGTTTGTTAAATGCTTCAATTTCAGAAAATGTATATGTATTAGGTAAAGAAAGCATTGGAAATATATGAGGCAATGAACGAAATCCCGAAATTTTATCGCTTGGGACACGCTGTGTTGGTGAATTTTCATCAAAATACTCAGGAAATTCGTTTTCTAAGGCAACAAGTTCGTGAAATAATTGATCATATTCATAATCTGAGATTAAGGATGTATTTTGAATATAATAAGCTTGGTCATATTTTTTTATTAACTCACGGAGCTCAAATAAACGCTTAACTTTATCATCAATAATTGGATCCATAGATTATATAATATTTTATAAAAGATTGTTTAATTGTAACATATTTTTAATATTTCTATTTGATTCCTCATAACTTAAATTTAAAATAGTTTGCTTAACTTCCAATAGGACAGAGGGAGAAACACTTAACTCGTCAATTCCTAATCCCACCAAAATATGTGTGGCTGCTGGATGATTTGCCATTTCTCCACAAATTGCAACAGGTATATTATTTTTATGAGCTGAATTTACTATAATGCTCATCAATCGCAAGACACTTTTTGTGAAAGGATTGAAATAATCTACAAGCAATTCATTATCTCTATCAACAGCAAGTGTGTATTGTGTGAGGTCATTTGTACCAATACTGAAAAAAGAACATATTCTGGCTAATTCGTCTGAAAGTAAGGCTGCTGAAGGGGTTTCTATCATTATTCCTAATTCAAGATTATTATCGAAAGTTTTCCCTTCTTTTTCAAGTTCCTTTTTACATTCATTCATAAGTGCTTGTGTTTGAATAACTTCTTCTACTGTTGAAATCATAGGTAGCATAAATCTCACATTTTTATTTCTTGAAGCACGTAGCACAGCTCTCAATTGCGACTTAAAATAGTCTTTTTGAGAAAGTAAAAAGCGAATTCCTCTAAATCCAAGTGCTGGATTTTCTTCACGTTTTGCAATGTGTTTTGAATATTTATCAGTTCCAATATCGAAAGCTCGCAGTGTCACTTTCATCGGATATGCAATCTGTGCAATTTCATTATAATATTCAAATTGTTCTTCTTCATCAGGAAATCTATCAAGTGATATTACTAAATGTTCTGTACGAACTAATCCAAGCCCTTCAGCTCCGTTCAAAAATGCTTGGTGCACTTCTTCTGAATTATTTGCATTACACCATAGACCAACTTTGTGATGGTCTCTGGTAAAGGATGGAATTTCAATAAATTTGCTTAAACTTTCTTTATATTCCTTTTCAGTTTTTATTTTTTCCTGGTATAATTCAATTAATTCTTCATTTGGTTCAATAAATATTTCGCCTGTATAACCATCTACAATTAATTTTTGACCGTTCTGTATTATGGAAGTTGCACGATTTACGCTTATTATTGCAGGCATTTTGAACGACCGGGCTAAAATTGCAATATGAGAGGTCATTCCGCCAAATTCAGTTATAATTGCCTTTAAACCTTGCGAATGTGCATTAATTAAATCAGTAGTGCTAATCGATTGAACCACTAATATTGTATTGTCTTTTATCTTTATACTGAATTCGGGTTGTTTCAGATAAAAGTATAATCTTTTTTCAATATTATCTAGCTCTATTATCCTATCTCGAAAAACCTGGTCAGACGATTGCCTTAGAAATTGTTTTTGTTTTTCAAAATTTAGTAAAATCGCAGATTCCGCCGAAAGTCCATTCCGTATAGATTTAATAATTTCATTGGTAAAAATTGGATCTTCAAGTAACATTTGATTAGTTGCAAGTATACCTCGCAATTCTTTAGATTCCATAGGTACTTTTGATAAAGCCAATGATATTTCTTCTAAATATTTATCCTTTGCATCAAGAAATTTCTTTATCTCATTATTAATATTATCACTTGAAATTGTAAGATTTTCTTCAATGAAAATATCAGGTTTTATTACAAATGCTTCACCTATTTCAATTCCTGTTGATGCAGGAATACCTTTTAATACTTTCTCATCAGAAATTAGAACATCATTCAAATTATCCATTTCATAATATAATTTTAAAAAAAATTAAAATTTTTTTATTTCTTGTTACATTTCTCCAAAACCCTGAGAAATAAGTTCTACTAATGATTCTACAGCTTCCACTTCATCGGGACCTTCTGCGCGAATGAGCAAATTTGTTCCAATACTTGCTGCCAATGTCATTACGCCAATTATACTTTTTGCATTAACACTATATCCATTGTTGCTTATATAAATTTCTGAATTATATTTAGCAGCTGTCTTTACAATCATCGATGCAGGACGTGTATGCAATCCTGCTCTATTTACAATTTTAACTTCTTTTTCGTACATACTCATTATAATAGCTTATAACTTTTTTCGCAATATCTTTCCGATAATATTTATTATTAAAATTAATTAAATCCGCATAAAAATATGCCTTTTCAATAGCTGTTTTGTAATCAGCATTTTTTACAGATACATTTAGCACCCTACCACCATTGGTAAGAAGCTTCCCATTCTCAATTTTTGTCCCTGCTTGATATATTTTTACATCGGGATCGTTTATTTTATCAATATTTGAAATTTCAAATCCAGTTTGATAATCATCTGGATACCCTTTGGATGCCAAAACAATGCAACAAGCAAATTCGTTTGTAATTAATATTGAATTCTTATTAAGATTTCCTGTTGCTGCTGAATATAATAATTCAGTAAAATTTCCCTCTATAAGTCGTAATACAGCTTGAGTTTCGGGATCACCGAATCGAGCATTGAATTCAAGCACTTTTGGACCATTTTTTGTTAGAATTAATCCAACATAAAGGCATCCTTTAAAAGGAGTTCCTTTTTCTAACATTGCAGTAATAATAGGACGAATAATTTTATTTTCTATATATTTTGTTGTATGTTCATCTAGGAATGGTACCGGTGCATAAGAACCCATTCCACCTGTATTTTTCCCTTGGTCATAATCGGATATTTTTTTATAATCTTGGGATGGACTTAGTATTATATATTCATTACCGTCTGTAATTGCAAATATGCTAACTTCTTCGCCCTCAAGATATTCTTCAATCACTATTTTATTGCTGGCTTCACCAAATTTGCCTTGAAGCATTTGTGTTAATTCAATTTCAGCTTCTTCTTTTGTTTGACAAATAACGACACCTTTTCCTGCTGCTAATCCATCAGCTTTTAAAACAATTGGGAAATTAAAGTCATTACTGAGGGATTGGTTTGATTTGCCAAGATTTCTAACAAAATTTACGGCTCCTTCAATATGGTTATGATCAAAAATTATAAATCGTGCAGTTGGGATATTGTTTTCCATCATTATTTCTTTTGCAAATGATTTTGATGTTTCTAACATTGCTGCTTTCTTCGATGGTCCAAAAACATTTATCTTGTTTCTTTCTAAAAAATTTGTTATGCCCTTTGCAAGTGGTTGCTCGGGACCAATTACAACTAATTCAATATTTTCCTTTTTGCAAAATGATGAAATTCCTTCAAAATC
Organism: Bacteroidota bacterium; assembly: GCA_035451765.1. Lineage (GTDB taxonomy): Bacteria > Bacteroidota > Ignavibacteria > Kapaibacteriales > UBA2268 > UBA2268. The sequence goes on from DAOTPH010000053.1 coordinate 8,330, forward strand.
ATCTACATTTATATTTACTTTTCCGGCAATCTGCCATATTCCAGGATTGCCTGGTAAGCAGAATATTTGATTATTTTGAACATTTAATTTATCGGCAATTGCGTGTTCTCTTCCTCCTGCACCGACTATTAATATTTTCATTAAGAAATTTAAATTATATCTTTTGCAAAATACTAAATATTTAGAAAATTATAATAATTTATCAATAAATCTTTATTAAATCTTCAATAAATCCTTTTTCTTTTTAAAATTATTTTTGATTTTATGTGTCATTAATAAATTAATATCTTTAGCTTATGCATCAAAATAAAATTATTCTTTTAGCTTTTGTCTTTTTATGTTTAACCATTTCAGCAAATTCAAAAAATTATACAACTTGCTTCCAACCAGGTGAAGTGCTTATTTATGACGTTTCTTTCTTTGGTATTAAACTTGGCACAATTAAACTCGAAAGTGTTGGTATAGTTGAATTAAATAAACAAAAGACGTGTTACGCAAAGACCTATATTAATTCAAATCCTGGTATACCTTTTCTTTCACTACATTCTATTTTTAATGCATGGATGGATACATCTTTAGCATTTTCATATCAATTTGTTGGGCAAACTCAATTGTATGATAATGTTTGGGATTATAATAAAATTACATTTGATTATAAAAACAATTATATTTTGAATCAGCATTGGTATGGAGATACACTTGTGACAAATGATAAATTTGAATATAAGGGCAAAATAAATGATGGATGCTCCCTTTTATTTTTTGCCCGTCAGTATGTGGATTTGGGAAAAACTGTATATGTCCCTACCTTCATAGATGCACCTTATGATACTAAATTGAATTTCAGTGGCAAAAGAGAATCTATCAAAATTGATGCAATTCCCTACCCCGTTCGAACAATTTATTTCAATGGCAAAGCAAATTGGAAAGGTATTTATGGATTAACAGGATATTTTGAAGGATGGTTCAGTGATGATGTAGCTCACGTCCCTATTAAAGCAATTATGAATGTTTATGTTGGTAAAATTCTCATTGAACTCAAATATTATGAAAGACAAGGATGGATACCACCAGCTGCTAAAAAGTAATTTCAAATTTGAAAATTATATATATTTTTGTACTATTGTTTTAAATATTTTATTTTGAAAATGAATATTGAAGAAATTGAACATATTGCCTTACTTGCTAAATTATCATTTGATGAAAATGAAATAAAGCAATTTGAAACGCAATTTTCTCAAATTGTTGAATATATATCAATTATTGAAAGTCTCCAACTCGAAGGGATAGAAGAAACTACAAATCTTTATGGTTGGAAAAATGCTTTTCGTCAAGATATTACAAAACCGTCAATATCAAAAGAGGATGCATTATCAAACGCGCCCAAGCATAATGAAGTATTTTTCAAAGTTCCAAAAATGTTAGAATAATATGCGATTTATTGCTGTTATCCCCTCACGACTTGCATCAACTCGCTTACCATCAAAACCCCTAATTGATATTGCAGGAAAATCTTTAATACAAAGAGTTTATGAAGGAATTAAAGATTCTAAAAAATTATCTGAAATATATATCGCAACAGACAGCAGTATAATATTAGAACACTCCAAAAATTTTGATGCTAAATGTATTATGACTCCCTCTGAAATGCCAAGTGGAACAGATAGAATTTGGTATGCAATAAAAGAAGAAAATATCAAAGCTGATGTTATTATTAATATTCAAGGAGATGAGCCATTTGTTAATTCAAAG
>DAOTPH010000054.1:0-9761 GCA_035451765.1 Bacteroidota bacterium
TGCGAATATAATTGACTTAATAAGTCTTGAAAATTCGCTCGACTTGATTTGAATCCTATTGTGTTTGTATTTGCTAAATTGTTCGATATTACATCAAACATCTGTTGATTGGCATTCAATGCGCTTGCGCCAACCGATAAAGATCTGCTAAGACCCATAATTAATCCTCCTGATATTTATTTTATTCCTAAATTTTATAGATTTCTCGGTCAATCGAAATCTATGGTGGGTCTGAGAATTTTGCAGTATTTTTCTTTATTCAAAATCCCCTCCAACCCATTATAAATTTAAAGTTTAAAGTTTAAAGTTTGAAGTTTGAAGTGTGAAATTAAGCTCCTTTCCCTTTTACACTTTACATTTCACACTTTACATTTTCCTACGCAAACCCAGCTGAATCAATATTCGTTATTACATTTTCCTGGATTTGATCTTTGTCAAAAACTGTTATTACTGTTCGATTCGGTATATTAACAATAAATGCAGTATCATCCATCATTACCAATGCATTATTGCTTTGCTTTTCAGCTAATTTGTCAATAGTTTGTTCCAACCTTTGCAGTTGCTCATCATCCAGTGATATGTCTCGACTTGTCATTCTTGTTTGCGCATGCCCCGAAAATTTTAACTTCTTTAATTCTTCACTGAAAATATCCTTGAAATCAATAGTACTTCCAACTATTCTTGACTTTTGAGGTATATTATTTAAATCCTCAACCCCTCGAACAGGAATAAAAGGAACATTTACACCATTAATTTCAGGCATTTTCTTTACCTACGTTTACTTAACTTATTTCAATAATTTTTGAAAGTGAAACTTCTTGATTATTGATAACAACATACGTGCCATCTGTTTTAAATCGCACAGCAGTAATTATGCCACTGATATATTTATCTCCCGAAAAGCTTGCACCACTGCCATCTGACATTGCTACATCGAAAGTATAAGTCCCCCGAGCGACCTTGCTTCCGTTATTATCTACACCATCCCATATAATTGTGTGGTTACCTTTAGCCAAATTATCACCTGATAGTTTAATCGTGCGAATTAGATTCCCATTCTCATCATAGATACTTACATTTCCGCTTTGCATCTGATATGGTGAATTGAAACCAATTTCACTATTATCCTCTCCATCATACTGGAATTTATTCGTTGATACCGAGGCTGTCTTGCCGATCATCCCCGGTATTGCTGTGTTTGTTAGGCTTTCTGCTATAATCATATTCAAATTTGCTTGATCCTCAAGCAATGATCTTATATCTGTTAATTGCTCTAGTTGAGAAAACTGTGCTAACTGCGCTGCAAATTCTTGATTATCAGCAGGATTCAATGGATTCTGTGATTTTAATTGATAAGTTAAAAGCTTCAAGAATTCATCTTTGCCAACTGTAGATTTATCAGTTGTTCGTGTTTGTGTTGTTGTTTGGGTTGCCCCGACTTCCTGTATCATTTTTTCACTCCTGTGTTTTATTAATTATTATTTTTTGAGTCTCTTGTTTTTAATAAAAATTCTAAATATTCCTTTCTGTATTCACCTTTCTGCTCCGAATTATTGCCTTTGCTATCTGTATATTTTTCTTCATTTGCTATCGTATTATCTTGTGCAAGTTTAATATTCTCAACCTTCAATCCCTGCTCATTAAAGTTATTTATCAAATTTGCTATCGAACTACTTATTTTATCAAGTGTTGCAGATTTTTCTACTTTGATTGTCATTGTCATTCCCCCGTCCTTCATTGTAATTTGCACAAATAACATACCAAGATTTTCAGGAGATAATGATATATTCGCCTTTATTGTTCCCTCTTTTGAAGCTATCTGCATAAATTTATTGGTGAGCTCTGGCAATTCTTCTATCCTTACATTATTGAATGTTTGCGTTTGTGTTTGAGCTTCTGCAATTTGTATATTATTTGAATTCATATTGCTTTGCGCAAAAATACTTTTATTTCCCTTTGGCAAAATATCATTTTCTTTATTATTACTTTGCTCTTGATTATTCTGAAAAACCTTATCAAAATTCCCTTTGCTTTCAGGTTTCCTATTTTCTCCTTGTTTTGGTTCAGCTAAATCGCTCCGTCCAACTTGATTTAATTGATTATCTAATTGCCGATTAATAATAGTTCCTTCTTGCTTAATATTCACCTTAATATTTTCACCATCGCTAAATGTTGGCAAATCCACCTTTGCATTTGTATTTTTCGTTTCATTTATTTTGAATGTGTCATTATTCTTCCCCTGTGGATTTATATTTTCTCCTTCTTGCTTAATATTCACCTTAATATTTTCACCATCGCTAAATATTGGCAAATCCCCCTTTGCATTTGTGTTTTTCGTTTCATTCATTTTGAATGTGTCATTATTCTTTCCTTGTGTATTTATATTTTCTCCTTCTTGCTTAATATTCACCTTAATATTTTTACCATCGCTAAATGTTGGCAAATCCACCTTTGCATTTGTATTTTTCGTTTCATTTATTTTGAATGTGTCATTATTCTTCCCCTGTGGATTTATATTTTCTCCTTCTTGCTTAATATTCACCTTAATATTTTCACCATCGCTAAATATTGGCAAATCCCCCTTTGCATCTTTTAATTCATTCTGCAATATTTCGATTAAATGCCCCTTATTTCCACTATTCCCATTATTAGTAAGCTTAACTGATAAATTTGTATTATCAAATTCCTCTTTTGTAATTGATGTTGTATCAATAATTTTCAAATCAGTTTGCTTGCTTTTGCTTATTTCAGATATTTGACTTTGAATTTGCGACGGATTTAATTGTGGTGATGCTTGACTGGTTTTTTCAAAATTTTTTCAAAATATTCTAATATTTCTTTTGGAATATATTTGAGAATATTATCCTGCGATTGTTCATTATTATTCATTATTTTAAATAGTGACTGCAATTGCGGTTTGTCAATATCTTCAAATTTTGAATTAATTAAATCTTTTATTTCAATATTATTCTGAATATTATTGGGTAGTTCTGATTGGAAGTTCTCTAAATTACTAACTAATTGGAATAATTGGGAATTCGATGTTTGATTTGACTTTATATTATCAGTAACTCTTTCATTATTTTTTGCTGGTTGCAAATTTTGCAAAGAATTGGAAGAATTAATTAAATTTTGAATGAAATTCAATACATAATCGAAATTTGCCACGGTGCTGATGTCGTTGCCCTGCTCTTGCGAGATATTACCCTTTTTATGCTGCATTATTGAAGGTCTTATCCCACCTTCAAAACTTGAAATTATCATTTGTGCATCCTGCAAAATAATATTCAAAATATTGTTATTTGAGCAATAATATACTTACTGCCTTTTCTTGTGGTAGATAATCAATAATCTTGCCAGCTTGCTTGGATGGGAGTAATTTTAATATTTCTGCCGCTGTTTGATTATCCATTTTCTCTAATATTTTGGCTACTTTTGCTGGGTCAGCATTTTTATAAATATTTGCAAATTGGCGTACATTTTCCATTTTTAAAGAATCACTTGCCACATTTTGTCCGCTACTTGATTTTGAAATTGCATTCTTTATATTTGGATAATTCTTATAAATTTTTGCTATGCTGTCCCGCAATTCATTTGTAGTTTTATATGCCGCATTTAAATAATTTTGATAAATTTTCAATGAATCTTGCAAAGTCAGTAGACTTGCATTAATTGAATTCTTTGAACTAATAATTTGAGTAAGCGAATCCACAATATAATAATGATGAGCTATTGTCTTTTGATTATATGCAAGTGCATTTTCAGCCATAGTCTTGCTGCGTAGCAAATCAATAAAATCAGATTCTGTTATATATATCTTTTGAGGTTCTTTTAAAGGTGGGGCGGGATTCTTTTGTTCCTGTTTTGATTGCTTCCCGTTTCGTGGTGACATACCCAAAAAAGATGGACTAGCCGAATATATTAGCATAAACCCTACAATCAATATAACTGTAAGACCCACCAAAGATAATATCAATATTAATAATTGCTTTGTGTTCACTCAAATTTTCTCATTATTATTACTAATTCTCAATCCAATCTCATCAAGATCCTTTTGCTCCTCTTTATCCAGGGTTTGCTTATGCTCGATTTCTTTTTTTTCCTTTAATTTTAAAATAATTTTCTCCTCTTGCAAAGCAGAATTATATTTCAATTGTTTCACCTTTTCACGTTCAAGCAGACTTTCTCGTTCTTTATTTAACTTTTGTAGTTCTTCGCTTAATGCTCTTTTATGATTGACCATTGCTTGAAGTTCGTATAATTGCATTCGCTCGAGAGTCGCTTGATTTAATTTCAACTGCTGATGGCGGACTTCATCGATTTGCATTTCTTTATTTACTCTTTCGTTTATGGCACGTGCTAGCTCGTGCTTGGAAATTTGCGTGTTCTGTTTCCTTAAGTTTAATATTGGATTCAATCTAAAAGTAAATTTTTTTGCCATAATTCAAAATTGCAAATATTATTTTGAACCTGTTATATTTATTAATTGCTTAACAACATCATTATATTCAATTTTCTCATCAGTTGATTGCCGCAAAAATGCATTAATTTTATCCATCAAAGCAATTGCACGGTCAGTAGTTGGATTTGTTCCTTTGCGATATGCTCCCACACTAATTAAGTCCTCTGCCATTCGATAACTTGCAAGCAATTCAGTTAATTGCTTTGCCGCAGATAAGTGTTCTTTACTTATTATATCATTACGCACACGCGATATGCTTTCAAGTATATCAATTGCGGGATAATGACCAAGTGAAGCGAGTTTGCGAGATAAAACAATATGCCCATCGAGAATGCCACGCGCTGCATCTGCTATAGGTTCATTCATATCGTCAGCTTCAACCAGCACAGTATAAAGTGCTGTAATTGAGCCAATCTCCGACGTCCCCGCTCGCTCCATTGTCTTTTGTAAAAAGCTAAAAACTGATGGAGTATAACCTTTTGATGTTGGAGGTTCACCAATTGTCAACCCTACCTCGCGTTGTGCCATTGCAAGTCGTGTAATTGAGTCCATCATCAACATTACATCCAATCCCTGGTCGCGAAAATATTCAGCCATAGTTGTAGCAACAAGAGGTGCCTTGACCCGTACAAGTGGTGCTGCATCGGATGTTGCAATTACAACAACTGAGCGCTTCAATCCTTCCTCACCTAAATCTCTTTCTAAAAATTCGCGTACTTCACGCCCACGCTCACCAATCAAGCATATCACATTTACATCCGCAGATGTATTTCGTGCAATCATACCAAGCAAAGTAGATTTCCCAACGCCTGATCCCGAAAATATTCCAACTCTTTGCCCTTTACCTATCGTCAGCACTCCATCAATTGCTCGCACACCCGTAGAAATAGGCTCTGTTATTCGTTTGCGGAAAATTGGATTTGGTGGTTGTGCATAAATCGAGCGGACTTCTACATTTACAATATCGTCCTTTCCATCAATTGGCTCACCAATTCCATTTATTATTCTTCCAAGATAATTTTCACCAACACCAATCTCTAAGAAATTACCTGTCGCTTCTATTTCCATACCAGGCAAAATGTTTTGTAAATCGCCAAGCACCATAGAAAGTATTTTTGTTTCATCTTTGAATCCTACGATTTCAGATTTACAAAGTACATTGCCTTCCCTATCTATTATATTGCAAATCTCTCCAATTGGTGCCTTTGGACCATCGCTTTCTACAACCAATCCAATTACTCGTGAAATATGCCCAGCTCGTTTTATAGTCTTTGTAGTAGATATTGCATTTACCAGCTTTTCTTTAAAAATATCTGTGATCATTGGATTTCCCCTTTATCACGCCTTTCATTTATTTCATCAATTACATTCACGTTCTTGATTTCCGATATCATCGCTTGACGTAATTTTTCCAATTGAGTTTTTAGTCTTCCATCAAATTCCCCAATATTAGTCTCAATTATGCAAAAGCCTTGCTCAATCTCCTCATTTGCTACAATTTTTACATTTTCAATCTTTGAAGAATCGCCTACAAACTTTGATTTTGATTCCTCAAGAATTGCAATATCTTTTGGATTTAAAACTATCTTATATATAATTTCATTATCCAATTCGTTAATTATATTTTGAACCTGATTAAGAATAAATTCATCATTTTTGCTAACTTCATATCTAATAATTTGCTCAGCAATAATTAATGACAAATCAATAAGTGAATGCTTTAAATTTTGTATTTCTTTCTGAAATTCACGCTTGAATGATTCTATTAATGTATCAACTATTCGATTTGCCTCATACATTCGTGCAATTTCTCGGTTAAAAACAGTACGAGCTGTATCCTGCCCCTCGCGATATCCCCGGTCATAAGCATCTTCAATTTCTGCTTCTATACTATCCCAATTAATTTGGGCTGTTTCAGGAGCAAAATACTCAATTTGTGTTGGTGTATCTAAATTTGTTATCTTAAATATTTGAGTATATTGAGGACTTTGAGATTTTTCAGATGTAGTTTCCTTTTTTTTTGAACTGCTTTTTATTGAAGATTCTTGTTTTCTTATTTTAAGTGCGTTATCAAGTTCCTCCTTAGAACGAATAATCTCGATTTTCTTGCGATGTCTTGGTACTTTTATAACAATTTCGTTCATCTTTATTCATTATTAAACGAAGATATCTTCCTTTCCACGACCGCCAATTGAAATTTCACCTTCACTTTCGAGATCTTTTATTATATCGACAATTCGCATTTGAGCTTGTTCGACCTCCTTCAATTTTACAGGTCCCATATAATCGAGCTCTTCTTTAACAACTGCTGCAGCACGCTCGCTCATATTCTTAAATATCTTATTTTTAATCTTATCATCAGCAATTTTCAACGCTAATGCAAGATCTCGCTTATCAACTTCACGCAGTATCCGCTGAATTCCTCTATCATCAATTTGTACAATATCTTCAAATAGAAACATCAATCGTTTAATTTCGTTTGATAATTCATAATTTTTCTCCTCAATGCTTTCAAGCATTGATTTTGCTATTGTATTATTGCTTTTATTCAATATATCAGCTACAATTTGGGCACCTCCTGTTGCAGCAAGATTCTGGGATAATGTTGATTCGGCAATCTGATCAACTACTTGCTCAATTTCGCTTACCAATGTTGGAGAAATCTTTCCAAGCGTTGCAATCCTATATAATGTATCTATCCGTAAATCCTCTGGAAATTCTTGCAAAACATCAGCCGCTTGTGTTGAAGGCAAATGCGATAAGATAAGGGCTATTGTTTGAGGATGTTCCTTTGAAAGAAAATTTGCTAATTGAGCTGGGTCCGCTTGCTTCAAAATATTGAAACCGCGTATAGAAGTAAGCACACGTATTTTTTCGACTATTTCCCGTGCTCTCTCCTGTCCATAACTCTTTTCTAAAAGCACCTGTGCATATTCAATTCCACCTTCCAACATAAATGAAGATGCCATCATAAGTTCATAGAATTCCTCTATGACATCTTCAACTACATTTGCTGGCACATCCTTTAGATTTGTAATCTCCAATGCAATTGATTCGACTTCTTGCATATCCATTTCCTTAAATATCTTGGATGCCACATCTACATCCATACTCATCAGCAAAATTGCAGCTTTTTGCTTCCCATTCAGATCTTTTGCACTTATTTCCGCCATCTCTATTCCCTTTATCTATTTTGCACTTCTATTTTTATCTTTTTCAGGTTCCTCGCCCATCATTAATCTAACTAATCTCACGCCCTCATCCACTTTCGTATCAATAAATTCTTCGATTTTCTTTTTCATCTCGATTTTCATCATCCGATCTTCTGTAATTTGACTTGCAGTTGCTTTTGATATATCTCCTCTCGTCAAAGATTCCTTTCCTAACTCTGATAAAGGTAATTCGGGTGTATTTTCCTCTCCCAAATTAGGCACACCGAGCATCAGTTGCTCGGGTAATGCCGCAGGCATAAGCAATAAATCTTCATCAGATATTTTCAAGTCCTCAAATTCCATTTCGTGCCCCTCTTCCTCATCCCTCTTCAATTCAACAGATTTCGGTAAATTCATCGCAATACGTATTCGCTCGCGAATAATTTTCGAGTGTAATAGACGATACATAAAAAATATTGATATTAATATTATTGCTAGTAATAATATTAATTTCTGATTTTCAGGTTTCTCCATAAATGGCACAGGCTTATTTTCTTTCAATAATTCTTCATAATATGAATTATCAAATGGCACATTCAATACAGAAATTTGGTCATTCCTCAATGGGTCAAATCCTACTGCATTTTTTACTGCTAGCGTCAACTGCTCCAATTCCTCAGGTGTGCGTGGTGTATATTCTAATGTTTTTGTACCATTTTTTTCGACGATTTGCGTTTTTCCATTCACAAGCACCGATACTGTGATTCTATTTATATTTCCTACTTCATTAATAATACGCTCTACTGTTTGTGGTATTTCATAATTTGTAATTGTATTGCTCTGGTCCTTTGAAGAATTAACAGCAGGAAAATTAAGCGAATCAGTAGCTTGGCTCTTTTCGGTAATGTTTTGCTCGCTACGCACTACTTGTCGATTTGGATCATAATCGGTAATTGTTTTTTCTATTTGAGTAAAATTTAGGTCTGATGTGACTTTTGCACTTGAATTTTCGGCTCCCAAAACATTATCGAGCATTGATTGTACTTTTTGAGTCAGATATTGGTCCGTTTGCATCTGCATTTGCTGCTGACTTGCCGTTAATCCAGCTATGGAATTTTTATCAATTGCTTCCTGAGAAATAATCTTCCCGCGATTATCTATTATTGTAACATTATCAGGATTTAAACCTTCAACGCTTTTTGCTATTAAATTTTGAATTCCTAATATAGAAGCATTACTGATTGTCTTCCCAGGTTTCAATTGAAGTGTTACCGATGCTGTTGGTTCTTTCTGGTCTTCTTTGAATAATGCTTTTTCGGGTATTACTATATGAACTCGCGAGCTTTTTACCTCTTCTAACGAGTTTATAGTACGAGCAAGCTCGCCCTCCATTGCACGCCTGTAATTCAATTTTTGAACAAAATCGCTCATCCCTAAATTCGTATTGTCAAATATTTCATAGCCAACCATATTACTCTCCGGCAATCCCTCACTTGCTAATTGAATTCGCGTTTCATAAACTTGGTCCTTTGGAACAAGTATTGTGCTTCCTCCATCCTCTAATTTATATTGGACCTTAATTTCTTTCAATTTTTCAGCAATTTTCCCTGCATCCTGAGCCGATAAATCATTGTATAACACAGCATAATCTGAACGTGCATTACTTGATACTATCAAGTATACAAGCCCAACAACAACAGCCATTACCACAACAATGCTTACCGCTATTTGCCAGGTTTTAAATCTTTTCGTTACATTTTGAACTTGCTCCTTAATTGTCGGCATATTTTTTAAATCTCCCTATATTTGCATTCTTAGCACTTCGCGATATAAATCTAATCCCTTGTTCCGTAATTCCATTAATAATTCAAAAGATGTTTTTGCTTTCTCCACTGTAATCATTACATCATGAATATCCACAGGCTCACCCTTTATGAAGCTTTCGGTTGCATTCTTCGATTCGATTTGCTGATTATTTACATCTGCAACAAAGCCTTTTAAAGCATCTGTAAAGGTTTCATCACCTTTCTGAATTATTTGTGAATTATTCATCTTTTCTTGAACAAGTGGTAAATATAATTTGTCTGCGTTTATCTCATTTGTTATCATTTTTTATAAGAAAACTTAAATTCTGAAGGTTGTGTTCC
>DAOTPH010000054.1:9771-10044 GCA_035451765.1 Bacteroidota bacterium
ATGAATATCTGCAAGTAAAGCTAAAGATTCGAGATTTGTTATCATTTTTTACTCCTTTTTATGCTTTCCCATCTAAAATTATACCCTTAGATAAATTGGATTGAGAAATCTTACCGTTTCTATTGAACACAATATGATTTTCAATCAATTCCTTACGGTCGGGAAATAATTCCATAAAATAATCGCGCTCATTTTGCGACAGCAATTCATCCTGACCATTTGATAATTTATTAATGTATGAAAGGGTAATTTAAATGTCCTTTTATTCAAATT
>DAOTPH010000055.1:0-9864 GCA_035451765.1 Bacteroidota bacterium
GGGAATTTTGTTAGGGCAATTAAAGCAGGGGTAATTCATGAATTACCCCTACTACAAGGCTCTTATTCCCAATTTCAAAACAGGGATGCTTTTGCTACCTTATTTATAATAATGAAATTTTTAACACTATATATATTGCAAATTATTTAATTTTGTAATTTTTATAAAATATTATTTGTTATGTTGTCTCGCTATAAGTCATTTCAATATATTGAGCAATTGCCAAAGCTAGTGGGCGAAAAAGTCACTTTGCGGGGTTGGGTTGTTAATAAAACCGAAAAAGGAAAACTAATTTTCATTATATTGCGCGATGGAACAGGTATTGTTCAGCTTGTTTTTTCAAAAAATAATATTGAACAGGAAACATTTGAAAATGCGAAGATGCTTACCCAGGAATCATCAATCGAAATATCAGGATCTGTTCGAGCTGATGACAGGGCACCTAGCGGATATGAAATTGATGCGGAAAATTTAAAGATATATCAAATTGCAAAAGATTATCCCATTACACCAAAGGAACACGGAGATGCATTTTTAATGGAGCATCGTCATTTGTGGTTGCGTTCATCTCGTCAGCATGCTATAATGAGAGTGCGAGCAAGCGTGATACAAGCAATTCACGAATATCTTGACGGGCAAGGGTTTTTGCAAATGGATTCGCCAATCCTTACTCCAAATGCAGCAGAAGGCACTTCCACATTATTTGAAACGCAATATTTCGACCTTGGCAAAGCATATTTATCGCAATCAGGGCAGCTTTATGCGGAAGCTACAGCAATGGCAATGGGAAGGGTATATACATTTGGTCCGACGTTTCGGGCGGAGCTTTCTAAGACACGCAGGCATTTGACGGAATTCTGGATGATTGAACCCGAAATGGCTTTTTTCGATTTAAACGATGATATGGACCTTGCTGAAGATCTTGTGGAACACATTGTAAAATATGTATTGAAAAATAATCGCAAGGAACTCGAGACATTAGAGCGGGATATAACGCAATTGGAAAAAGTGCAGCGTCCATTTTATCGAGTGAGTTATGATGAAGCAGTGGATTATTTGCAAAAACATAATATTCCATTAAAAAAGAAAATCAATGGTGAAGAAGTGGATATTTTGCCGTTTCCATGGGGTGAGGATTTCGGTTCTCCCCAAGAGGAAGCCATAATGGAGCAATTCGATAAACCTTGTATAATACATCGCTATCCTGCTGATATTAAAGCATTTTATATGAAACGCGACCCTGATAATCCAAAGGTTGTGCTTGCTATGGATATGCTTGCGCCGGAAAAAGGCGGTGAAATTATCGGTGGAAGCCAACGTGAAGAAGATATCGAACTTCTAGAAGAAAGAATAAAAAAAGAAAATTTGCCACTTGATGCGTACCAATGGTATTTGGATTTAAGGCGTTTTGGTTCGGTACCTCATAGTGGGTTTGGATTGGGATTGGAGCGTACAGTAAAATGGATTACAGGCGCATCGCATATTCGCGAGGTTATTCCATTCCCTCGAATGATTTATCGAATATATCCATAAAAAATTATTTATTAATTATTTTATAATATTTATTAATTTTGTTTTTAGATATTAGAAAAAAATATTTTTTTCATTATTTTTGCCAAATTTATTAATCCTGATAATGCAAATTATCAGGATTTTTATTTAATTTCGTCATTTCAAAATAAAAACGCATTCGATTGCTTACAGAAGATAAAATCATATTATTGCCTGATTATATCGCTAATCAGATTGCGGCGGGTGAGGTTGTCCAGCGTCCTGAATCTGTTGTAAAGGAATTAGTTGAGAATGCACTCGATGCAGAGGCAACCGAGATTGCAATAATCATACAAGATGCGGGAAAGCAGCTGATTTCTGTGCTTGATAATGGTATTGGAATGTCCCGCAATGATCTGGAATTATCAATAAAACGCCACGCTACAAGTAAAATCAAAACGCAAGAAGACCTGGAACGTATTCATACTTATGGCTTCCGTGGCGAGGCATTGGCATCAATTACATCTGTATCTAATATTGAAATCCGTACTCGCTTGCAATCAGAACCTTATGGCTGGCGATTGATTTCTGAGCCTATGAAAAATACAATTATTGAACCTTTCAATCAAGAAATTGGAACACAGGTATTTGTGCGAAATTTGTTTTTTAATGTCCCCGCACGCAGGAAATTCCTTAAATCCAAATTAACGGAAATTCGATATATTAGCGATACCCTCATTCGATTTGCACTTGCTAATCCCGATAAGAGATTTACATATTATGATGAGGACACACTAGTGTTCGATGTGCAACCCAGCACTTTGCTTGAACGCATTGCAAAATTGCTTGGAAATGATGCAAAGGAGGGATTTTTAACAATTGAATATCAAAATGAATTGATGCGAATCACAGGCTATATTGGATTGCCACAATTTGCTAGACCTTCAAATTCGGGGCAATATTTATTTGTCAATCGCAGACCTGTGGAAAGCAGGAACCTGAGCTTCGCCGTTTATTCGGCATTTGAGCATTTGCTTGAGAAAAATTATAAACCCGTTTATGTGCTTAATATTACAATAGATCCAGAGAAAATCGATGTGAATATCCATCCGCAAAAAAATGAAGTGAAATTCGATAATGAAAATTATGTTTATAATACATTGCGTAAAGCTGTTGCCATCACTCTCGAAGCAAACAATTTAACAACAAATATTAATATTGAGAATTCTGAAATTGCAACGCCATATATTTCAATTAAACAGCAAACCCCTCAAAACCCGGATTACCTTATTGTCAATCAAGTTACAGGCGAAATTGTGCAACCACCGCACCAATCTTATCCGCAAAATTATACGCAACCTCAATTTAATAAAGAAAGCAATTATCTGCATTTATCAAAAGATACATTGGATTTACTATTTCATAAAAATGAGCAGCAATCTCAATCTCAATCTGCAATGCCGACGCTTGCATTTTCTCGACCTTCGGCTGATATAATTGCGGACTTGCCTAATGCAGCTTTTTGGCAATTGCTAAATAAATATATCTTTGTGCAAACAAGTCGTGGTGTGTTAATTGTCGACCAACATAATGCTCACGAGCGTGTAATTTACGAACGAACAACCGAGCGACTTAATAAATTGTATGCAAATCCTCAGGAATTGCTTTTCCCTGTAGATGTGCAATTTTCCGTTGCACAAATTGCACTAATTGAGGAATTGAAGGAGGATTTGCAAATTCTCGGATTTAAATTTGAGAAAATCAATACTGATACGATCCGCTTTTATGCAATTCCAAAGGATGTGCCTGCGGGAAATGAAGCAAGCATAATGATTGAAATTATAGATGATTACACTAATAATTTGCAGGTGCGACACAGCACAAAGCGCGATAATCTTGCTGCTTCGTTTAGTTGCAAATCCGCAATTAAAACAGGTGCAAAATTAAGTTATGAGCAGATGAAAAAATTGGTCACAGATTTGATGAATTGCAAAATGCCCTATATTTGCCCGCACGGTAGGCCTGTCGTACTTGAATTAACCCTTACTGATTTAGATAAACAATTTGGTAGAATTTAAAATGAACATTTATGGAATTATTATACTTCTTACGCTTTTAGTATCGTATTTCTTAGGCTTAATCTCTGATTATTTAAATATAAAAAACCTAAAAACTGAGCTCCCCGCTGAATTTCGCGATGTCTATTCGCAGGAACGCTATGAATTATCTCAGAGATATTTACGTGAAAACACACGATTTGAAAATATAAGCGGTACATTTATGCTAATTATTACGCTTGTATTCTGGTTTGCGGGTGGCTTTGAGTGGGTGAATCAAATCGCAATAAAATTATCAGGTAATTTTTATATAAGGGCACTGATTTTTATCGGAATTCTATCAGTATTAAGTGGAATTTTATCATTACCATTTTCAATTTATGAAACATTTGTAATCGAAGAAAAATATGGATTTAATAAAACGACACCAAAAATATTTATAACAGATTTGCTTAAATCGACTGCTTTATCAATACTATTGGGAGTACCACTTTTATTATTAGTACTTTATGTATTTAAAGAAGTTGGCTCTATTGCATGGCTATATGCATGGATTGCTTTTATTATTATATCGCTAATAATACAATATATTTATCCGACATTGATTATGCCAATATTCAATAAATTTACGCCATTAGAAGACGCTGAATTAAAAGAAAAAATAATGAATTATGCTCGTCAAGTAAATTTTCCAATCAAAAATGTGTATGTGATGGATGCATCAAAGCGATCGAGCAAGTCGAACGCATTCTTTACAGGTTTTGGAAAAAATAAGCGCATCGTTTTATTCGATACATTGATTGCAAACCACACTCCTGATGAAATATTGACAATCCTTGCTCATGAGGTCGGGCATTATAAAAAGCATCATATAATTCAAGGCGCAATCATTTCTTACGCAGAAAGTGGGATAATGCTTTATTTGCTTTCGTTATTTATAGATACAAAGGGTCTTTATGATGCATTTTATATGACGGAGCAGCCAATATATGCGGGAATATTATTTTTCGGAATGCTATTTTCTGCAATTGAGCTTATTCTATCGATATTTTTCAATATGTTATCACGCAAAAATGAGCGTGAAGCTGATAAATTTGCCATTCAGACCACAAAAATGACCGAAGCTTTCGTTTCAGGTCTAAAGAAATTATCCGAAAAAAATCTTTCAAATTTGACACCCCATCCATTTTATGTATTTCTGCATTATTCTCATCCACCAACATTGGAACGAATTGAATACGTGAAAAGTATAGGAATTTAGGGCTGTATGTGCCTGTACCATTCTTGTACAGGCACAAAATTTACATTTTCTTCAAAAATTCTACAAATTTATCCATTTCATCGCGAGTACGCTTCTCTGTTACAGCTATTATTAATCCGTTGTCAAAATCAGTATATTTAGATGTATCAATGCCTGCAAAAAATCCTTCATCAATTGCCCTATCAATTATAACTGATGCAGGTGTTTTTGGCTTTATTGTAAATTCATTAAAAAATGGTTTATTATTAAACAAAGCAAATCCTGGTATTTCGCAAATTCTTTGAGCTAAATAATGAGCTTTATGGTAACATTGCTCGGCAACTTCTTTAATACCTTGTTTGCCCATAGTTTCGAGATAAACAGTGGCGGCGAGCATCATCAATCCCTGGTTTGTGCAAATATTGCTTGTAGCTTTCTCTCGCTTGATTTGTTGTTCACGTGTTTGCAATGTCAACACGAAGCAGCGATTTCCATCTTTATCAATTGACATTCCCGAAATTCTCCCAGGCAAGAGGCGCAAAAATTGCTCTTTGCAAGTAAATAATCCCAAAGCCGGTCCTCCAAAACTCATAGGAATTCCCAATGATTGTCCCTCGCCAACTGCAATATCTGCATTATATTTTCCCGGGGGAATTAATAATCCAAGAGATATGGGATTGAAAATTGCAATATACATCATATTGTTTTGGTGAGCGATTTTTTCGAGTTCGAAAACATCTTCAAGGTTACCAAGGAAATTAGGATTTTGAACAATTATTGCAGCAGAATTTTGTGAAATATTTGATTTGAGTTCATCAATATTTGCTGTTCCATCCTGCGATACAAATTGCTTAAAAGTAAATTGGCGTCCTTTTGTAAACGTTGATGTTACTTGTTTATAAAATGGGCTAACTGACCCCGCAATTAAAAATTCGGTCTTTTTAGTATGGTTTTCAGCCATAAAGCAGGCTTCTGCCAAGGCTGATGCCCCATCATAAAGTGAGGCATTTGAGACATCCATTGCTGTAAGCCGTGCAATCATTGTCTGGAATTCGTACATTGCTTGCAAAGTGCCTTGCGAAACTTCAGCTTGGTACGGTGTATATGCGGTTTTAAATTCGGGTCGTTGCAAAATAGAATTAACGATTTCGGGTATATAATGGTCGTAAATTCCACCACCAATAAAACATATATTTTCGCTTGCTGTTTTATTTTTTTTTGCTAATGTTTCTAAATATTTTATTGTGTCTAATTCAGAAAGGGCATCAGGCAAATCTAAAGGTTCATTTAGGCGAGCCGATTCAGGTATATTGTTAATCAATTCTTCAAAATTAGAAACGCCGATTTTAGCAAGCATTTCTTCATAATCTTCATTTGTATTTGGAACGAAAGACATAATTATTTCAAAATTTAAAAAAAACAAAATTACGAAAGTATAGAATAACAATGATTTTAATCTTTAAAAGTATTGATGAAGTGTTATAAATTTAATTTTTTAATATTATTCAATATACATTTTTTAAATCCGTCGTTAAATTAAAAATATTAACGGCAAATGAAAAAATTAATGCATTATGTGATTGTAATAACTTTATTTACAACTATATTTTTAAATATTGCTTGCTCCCAAGAGAGCAAAACACAGACAAATATAAAAAATACAACTGAGCAAACATCAACTCCATTAGTATATAACGTCGAAAAAATTATCCCATCACCTGATGGAAAGGCAATCAATTTCTCATTTCTTGATAATGGCAAAACGCGTACTTATGAAGAATTGACAAAAGGCAAAGTTGTACTACTTAATTTCTGGGGTACTTGGTGCCCACCTTGCCGTGCAGAAATTCCTGATATTATAAAATTATATGATGAATATAAATCTAAAGGGCTTGTTGTTATTGGCGTTGCAACAGAGCGTAATGAAGAGAAAGCATATCAAATAGTAAGCGATTTCGCTCTTAAAAATAATCTTAATTATATTATTTTCCCAAGTCGAGAAATTGCAAATGCTTATGGTAAAAAATTCTCTCCAATATCGGCAGTTCCTACTACTTATATAATTGACCGCGATGGTAATGTAGTTGAAGTGATTGTGGGAATGCGGGATAAAGCGGCTTTTGAAAGTGTAATTAAAAAATATCTATAATTTATTATTTTTCCTTCTCCAGAATCTCAAATTCAACACGGCGGTTTAAAGCTCGCCCTTCATCAGTTTCGTTTGTAGCTATTGGAACTTTCTCACCATAACCGATTGCTCCTATTCTATTTGCTTCAATTCCTTTGCTAATGAGGTAATCTCGAACAGCATCTGCTCTTTTTTGTGATAAAATTTGATTATCTTTGTTTGTGCCTATATTATCTGTATAACCATTAATTTGGATTTTGATCTCAGGATTTTTTTGTAAAAATTCTGCTAATCGATTTAATTCAGGATAGGATTCGGGAAGTAAATCGAATTTTCCAAATTCAAAAAATATATTATTAATTTTAAATTTTTCTCCTTTCTGGATTGGAACAAGATATAAATCTCGCTTTAATTCTTGATATTCAGCAAGATTTGTCAAATCAATATTTTCGCTAATCCCAATAAAATTTTCAGCTGTTGCCCGGAATCCATATTTTTTATTTCCTGGCAATGTAATTTTATATTCTCCAGTTGAATCATTTGAAATAGCAGTGCCAACTTCTTTACCCTGTGGCAATTCTTCATAAACAATTTTTGCAGAAATTGGTGTATTTGTCTTGGAATTCAATACTTTCCCCGAAAGAAGCACAACAGATTCTGGCTTCAAGGATTGTGGTAATTTAATTCGATAAATATCCTCCCTATGAATCGGGTCACGATAAGAAACAAAATAAGCATACTCTCCGGATGCAGGGACCGAGAAATATGCATCCCACTCAGGTGTATTAATCCGATCACCAAGGTTAATTGGTTCGCTCCAATGTTGCCAGGTGGAATCCAATCTACGGCTCATAAATATATCATTTTTCCCATAACCAGGATAACTATTGCTCGAAAAATACAATGTTGTAAGGTCTGAAGCAAGAAATGGTGATAGCTCCTCCCCGACAGTATTAATTTCTGGCCCTAGATTCTTCGGTTCGCTCCAGATACCATCTGATTGGAGAAAACTGACATATAAGTCGTATGAATCATAAGAATCATCTCGAACTATACCAAAAAGTAAAGTTTTAGAATCATTTGCGTAGTAAGACGTACTAGCTCTGCTTTTATTATAATAATTATTTATACTTAGGGGTTCGGGATAGCTCCAATAATAATTTTGTCGATGGCTAATAGAAACACCTTGCTTTTGCGTCGTATTTTTTTTTAAATAAATATTGCCAACCACAAGTGAATTTCCATCAGGGGTGACCGATATTGCAAAATTGCTATATGCATTATTTAAAGGTGGTCCGATATTTTCGGCTTTTTCAAAATTGCCATTTGAATCAATATTTGAGTACCATATATCTTGATCATTTGGGCCTCCTAAATTTCGTGGGTCGCCTTCTCGAGTGAAAAATAATATTCTTCCATCAGGTGAAATAATTGGTGCTAAATCAGAATAATTTGAATTAACATTATCGCTAAGTCGCTCAATATTGTCTTTATATTGTGAATTTCTGTCAAGATTAATTTGTGGAAAAATTGTGTCTTTTTTCTCTGTTATTCCAACAGCATCAATTTGATAATCGTCATAAAAATTAGCTGTATTTAGTTCGATGCGAACTTTTGAAACTATGAAATCATCATTTTTAAAAATAATGTTAAAAAAGCGTCCTTTGTCTGATTTCATTTTAGGGGCAGGATTTGAAAAAATTTCCCTTTGATTATTTTTTTCATCAAATAATATGATTTTAGCAATTGCAGAGTAATTAATATTCTCATTAATAATTAATTGCTGAGCAATAATCTTTTTAGCAAATCCCAATTCAATCCATTGGTTTCTTCTTTTAGCATAAACAAGTGTCCAAGCACAAGGTGTTTTTCCAAAATTTGGCATTACATTATATTTTCCAAGTACTTGGATTGGGGAATATGCTTCCTTTGTAATTTCTGATGAACAGCTGAAAATTGTATCAGCCCAAAATACATCTTGAGATTTTAGAGATATAATTTGGGATAAAAAAAATATTAAAATGATAGATAATTGCCTTTTCATAGCCATTCATGTTTTGCAGAGCGAGTCATTAATTGATGAATTGCAATATTTGGGTTAAGATCTTCGAATAATATTTGATAAACCTTTTGGATAATTGGCATATCAACATTATGAAGCTTGGAAAGTTCATTTGCAGAAATTGTAGTTTCTACCCCTTCAGCAACCATTTTCATATTTGCTAATATTTGAGATAATATTTGCCCCTTGCCTATCATTTCCCCAACATATCTATTGCGAGAATGTTTACTATTGCAAGTTACAAACAAATCGCCAAGTCCCGCAAGCCCAAACATTGTATAAGGATTAGCGCCCATTGCTATAGAAAGTCGAGAAATTTCCGCAAGACCGCGCGTAATAAGAGCAGCTTTTGTATTATCACCAAGCTCAAGTCCCTCAATTATTCCTGCTGATATTGCAATTACATTTTTCAATGAACCGCCGAGCTCGCATCCAATCACATCCTCATTGGTATATATTCGTAAAAAATCATTAGATAATAAATTTTGGATAAACATAGCAAAATCATAATCATCTGAAGCTGAGACTACAGTAGTTGGCATTTGGCGGGCAACTTCCTCTGCATGACTTGGACCGGTTAAAATTGCATAATGATCTGTTAGTAATCCAAGTTTTATGAAAATTTGTGAACATCGTAAAAGTGTATTTTTTTCAATACCTTTTGCAATATTTAATATATATTTATCTTTGAAATCAAAATTATTATTTATATATAACGAGCGAATAAATTGAGTTGGAACGGCAGAAATTATAAATTTTTGATCTCGAAAATCATCAAAATTATTTGTGGCAGTAATTCTATCGTTTAAATTAATATTTGGCAAAAAAACTGAATTTCTATGATTATAATTTATGTCGTCAGCTGTTTCTTTTTCAAGTGCCCAGA
>DAOTPH010000056.1:0-9675 GCA_035451765.1 Bacteroidota bacterium
ACTCTTCTGATATGATTCCTGTTGCTGATGGCATAAATCCACCCCCTCCAATTGCTTGGATGAATCTCGCTATTATTAATATCCCAATTGATGGCGCAATTGCTGATAAGAACGAACCAATTATAAACAGAAGAACGCACAATATAAAGGTTACTTTCCGCCCAATTATATCGCTCAATTTGCCCATTAAAGGCATCATAATTGTTAGGGCAATTTGATAAATACTGATTACCCAACCCGCTGTAATTAAAGATGTTCCAAAACCATCTATAATTGATGGGAATGCAACCGCAACAGATGTTCCACTTATTGATGAAAGTAAAAGCCCTAAACTTATTACAATAAAAATTAAATAACGCATTTTTTTGTGTATTAAAAACGTATTGAATTTGTTTCTGCAATTTCGTAGAATATTATAAACGAATAGATAAAAATAAATTATAAATTATTAATTTTGTGAATTTATTTGAGATTGCAAACGAAAAAAGTATCTTTAAAAAGGCTCATTATCGGTTCGAGTAAAGATCCGCACGATTCATCTCAATTCCATAAAATATCATTGCTAGCTTTTCTTGCCTGGGTTGGATTGGGTTCTGACGGACTTTCATCATCTTGTTATGGACCATCAGAAATCTGGTTAACACTACAAAATCATACAAGTCTATCATTGCTAATTGCATTAGCAACTATTATTACAATTATAATTATAAGTACAAGTTACTCTCAAATAATCGAAACCTTCCCGACGGGTGGCGGGGGATATCTTGTTGCAAGCAAACTTTTAAGTCCAACAACGGGAATGATTTCAGGTTCAGCGCTGATAATAGATTATATGCTCACAATATCTGTATCAATCGCAAGCGGTGCCGATGCTATATTCAGCTTCTTACCTCCTGAATTCTTACAATACAAATTGGGATTTATCTTGATTGTTTTGCTTGCACTAATGATAATGAATTTGCGCGGGGTGAAGGAATCAATAATGTCTTTGATACCTGTATTTATGCTATTTTTATTGACACATATTTTCATTATTCTTTATGCAGTAATAACGCATTCATTCAATTTTACTCACGTAGTTAATAATACGATAATAGATTTTAATAGAACAACAAGTCAATTAGGTTTTTTTGGTGTAATGTTCTTGCTATTGCATTCATATAGTATGGGTGCGGGAACATACACGGGAATTGAAGCAGTAAGCAATTCTGTACCAATTATGCGTGAACCAAAAACACGCACTGCCAAACATACTATGGTATATATGGCTGCATCGCTTTCATTTATGGCTGCGGGATTGTTGCTTTCTTACCTGCTTTACAATGTGAAATTTGCCCCTGGAAAAACTATAAATGCTGTGTTATTCGAAGCTGCCACAAGCTCATGGAATCCTGTAATTGCTAATATTTTTATCATAATAACGCTCGTAAGTGAGGGAGCGATATTATTTGTTGCTGCTCAAACAGGATTTATAGATGGACCACAAGTTCTTTCTCGCATGGCAATTGATAGATGGCTCCCCACACGTTTTGCCTCATTAAGTGATAGATTAGTTATCCAAAATGGAGTCGTTTTTATGACCCTTGCTGCGGGAATTATTTTAATTGCCACTGACGGCAAAGTAAGTTTCCTTGTTGTTTTATATAGTATCAATGTGTTTATAACATTTTCTTTATCTCAGCTTGGTATGGTGCGTCATTGGTGGCTTGAACGTGTTAATACAAAAGATTGGAAACGTAAGATTTTGATAAATGGTATTGGATTATTGATGACTTCAACGATTCTGATTTCGATTATTATTGTAAAATTTTACGAAGGCGGTTGGATTACAATTTTCATTACAGGTGCATTTGTAGCAATGTGCTTAATAATCAAAAGTCAATATAATAAGGCAGTTAAAAGCTTAATTCAATTAAATAAATTCTTTATGGAAGATTATTTGCCTGCATTTGAGAATTTGCCTCCTAAAAATCCAAGTAAAGATATTGGCAAATCAGAGCGCACTGCTGTTTTACTTGTCAATGGTTTCAGCGGAATAGGGTTGCATTCCCTTTTAAATATATTTAGACTTTTTGGAGATACATTTAAAAATTTCGTTTTTGTCGAAATTGGCTTAATTGATTACGATATCTTTAAAGGTGCCAATGAAGTTGCTAAATTAGAGGAAAGAACAAAAGAGGATGTCCAAAAATATATTGATTTTATGCAAAGAATGGGGTATAATGCCGATGGATTCACAGCAACAGGTATGGATGTAATTGAAGAAATTTTAAAATTAGCTCCTCAAATAAGGGAAAAATATCCTAATTCAGTATTTTTTGGTGGCCAGCTTGTTTTTGAGAAAGATACATTAATGAACAGAATTTTGCATAACTATACAAGTTTCGAAATTCAGAAACGATTGTATCAACAAGGCGTGCAATTTGTTTTGCTTCCAATCAAGTTATAAATATTGGAATCAAATACACGTCTAAATTTATCTTTGATTGATATTTAATTAATATTAAATAAATATTTATAAACAAATACAATATAACAAATGAATATAGCCGTATTATTTGGTGGTATATCACCTGAGAGAAATGTATCGATAGTTGGTGGAAAAGCTGTAGTAGAAGCTTTACGTTCAAAGGGACATAATGTTATTCCAATTGATCCTGCCTTAGGACGTGATTTTGAGAATGCAGAAGATGAAATTGTTGATATGGCATTATTGCCAAGTGATGAAGAATTGAAAAATTTCCACACGCGTAATTATATCGATACCATATCATTACCTATTTTTGATGATATTGATGTAGCTTTTATTGTGTTGCACGGAAAAAATGGAGAAGATGGATTGATTCAAAGTTTACTCGAATTACGCGGCGTGCCTTATACAGGAAGCAAGGTGAAGGCAAGTGCCTTATCAATGGACAAAGCCACATCAAAAAATCTTTTTTCTGCTGCGGGAATATTAACACCCCAATGGTTAGTCCTACGAGAAAATGATGCTGAGGATCCTGAGATTTTCAATGAAATTAGGAAAGAATTAGGCAACGAAGTTGTCTTTAAACCAAATGACCAGGGATCATCTGTCGGGATTTCAATAGTGCAATCAGGGAATTTGGATGATCTTGAATATGGTTATCGCAATGCACGCCATTATTCAAATAGCGTTTTGGTCGAAAGATATATCCCAGGCAGGGAAATAACCGTTGGATTATTGGGTGGAGAGGCATTGCCAGTTATTGAAGTTGTGCCTACAGAAAAATTCTATGATTATGAGCATAAATATGCAGAGGGTCTCACCCAATATATTTGCCCCGCAGAGTTAAGTGAAGATCTTGAAGAATTTGTGCAGTCAATTGCTGTAGTTGCTAATAATATAATAGGAGCAGAAGGTTTTGCCCGTGCTGATTTTCGTTTATCTCCTGAAAACGAACCATATTTACTTGAATTGAATACCATACCTGGCTTTACATCTCATAGCCTTGTACCAATGGCTGCAAAAGAAATTGGAATTGAATTCCCAGATTTGTGCGAAAATATTATTAATTTAGCATTAAAAAAATAACACAATGACAAAAGACATTCAACTTTGTGCAATCGGCAATGGTATTGTTGATTTGCAATTTTATATAAATGATGATGAGCTTGCGCAATTAAATGTCAAAAAAAGTGAGATGAAGCTTATTGATTATCAGGAAGCCGAATTACTTAAAGAATATGCAAAGTCTCATAAATTTCATCAAATAAGTGGGGGTTCTGCTGCAAATTCAATAATAGCTTTTTCAAAAATGGGTGGAAAAGGCGCATTCATTACAGTGCTGGGAAATGATGATTTTGGGAAATTTTATGCAAAGGAATTTGAAGAGCTTGGTATTATCCTTAAGGCAGAATTTATCGACACACTTCCAACAGGTTTATGCTTCATTTTTATAACACCTGATTCCGAAAGGACAATGCTAACTTATCTTGGGGCAACTTCTAATATTTCAGCACAACATATCAATGAAGATATTATCTCAAGAAGTGAATGGATATATTTAGAGGGATACTTATTTTCACAAGAAAATAGTGCCGATGCTCTTTATAAAGCAATAGAAATAAGTAAAAAAAATAATACAAAAATATCTCTTACATTCTCAGATGCATTTATTACAGAGAATTTCCGAGATAACATTAATAAGATAATTCCAGACTGCGATTTGATATTTTGTAATGAAAATGAAGCAAGATCTTTTACAGGAGAAAAAACATCTGACATTGCAATAGATAAATTATTTAGCAAAGTTCCAAATGCAATAATAACAAAAGGCAATAAAGGCTCTATTATTAAATGGAATGGCGATATATATGAAATTCCAAGCTACCCTGCAAGTCCAATTGATGCAACAGGTGCAGGTGATATGTTTGCAGGAGCATTTCTTTATGGAATTATAACATTATCAAACCCAATGCTTGCGGGACATTTAGCCTCATTATCGGCTGCAAAGGTTGTCTCGCAAATGGGGGCACGGATGTCTGCAGATTATGATGAAATAAAACACCAGATTTATAAAGGGAAAATATAAATAAAAAACCTTCCCACTATAAAAATGACAGTGGGAAGGTTTGAGACCTTTTTCGTTTTAATTTCTTATTCCTCGTCAAAATCTATATCTATATCATAAGTATCTTCTGAAGTGTCGTCGGCTTGATCATCTGATTGCTGACCGTTTATTTTATAAGTAGAAACAAGATCATCAGACTCTTCCTCATCTTCATAATAGGAATCTTTGACAAGTTCCAAGCCACTATCATATTCAGGGTTAGCTTCAAGCTGTTCTTCGAGATAGACACGGTTTTCTCTTCCATAAATATCCCCAACATCACTTTTAATAATCATAGATGCATATTTGCGTAAACCCGTGCCTGCAGGAATTGGTTGTCCAACAATAATATTCTCCTTAAGCCCCATAAATCTATCGACTTTTGCATGAATTGCTGCATCAGAAAGAACTCGAGTGGTCTCCTGGAAGGATGCAGCAGATAGCCAACTATCAGTTGATAAAGAAACTTGTGTGATGCCAAGAAGTATAGGCTCGGCTGTTGCGCTTTCTGCTTGTCGGGATTCAGCGGGTTTTAATTCCCTTTTCTTCATAATTTGATTGGTTTCTCTGAATCTCTTCTTGGAAACTAGCTGCCCTACTGAGAAATCTGTATCGCCCGCATCAGTAATGACCACCATTGATTTTAGCTGAGAATTACCTTCATCAAAACGAATACGATCGACTAAATCATTTTCTAAGAACTCCGAATCCCCTGATTCAAGAATTCGTACTTTTTGCATCATTTGACGAACAATTACTTCGATATGCTTATCGCTAATTTTTACACCTTGCATACGATAGACATCTTGAATTTCATTAACAAGATATTCTTGCACAGCAAATGGACCTTTTATTCGCAATATATCGTGGGGATTAATTGGCCCCTCTGTCAATCTATCTCCAGCTCTAACTAAATCTCCATCTTGCACAAGAATATATCTGCCAAATGGAATGTCATATTCACGGATTGTTAATCCATCGTAAGAAGTAATTGAAAGATGTCTCTGGCCACGTTTAGGTTTGCCAAATGCAACAACTCCATCAATTTCTGCAACAACTGCGGGATTCTGAGGTGCGCGTGCTTCAAACAATTCTGTTACTCTTGGCAAGCCACCTGTAATATCAGTTGTTCTCCCGAGATCGCGTGGGATTTTTGCCAGATGAGTCCCAATTCCTATCATCTCTCCATCTTCAACACGCAATTGAGCCTTTGATGGAATATTATATGTTTTAATAACATTATCATTATCGTCAAGGATCTCAATTGCAGGTGATTTAGTTTTATCTTTAGAATCAATGACAAATTTACTAATATGGCCCGTTTGTTCATCATTTATCTCTCGATATGTGACATTATAAATTAAATCCCTAAACCGGACTTTCCCACTATATTCTGAAATTATCGTAGAATTATATGGATCCCATTCATATAGGATTTGTCCCTTTTTGACTCTCTCTCCATCCTTAACTTTTAATTCAGCCCCATAAGATACATCGTATTTAGTGAGAATTCTATTGCTTTCTTCATCATAAAGATTGAGTGAGCCACTATGGCTGACGCATATCATTACCTCTCCTTCATCGCCTTCATAACTAATATACCTTATATTTTCAAAACTTACCTTGCCATCAAATTTTGCAGTAACCGAAGATTGTGCTGCTATTAATGCAGCAGCGCCACCTGTATGGAATGTACGTAGAGTAAGCTGCGTTCCTGGTTCACCAATTGATTGTGATGCAATGGTTCCTACAGCTTCACCGATATCAACAAGTTTGCCTGTTGAAAGATTTCTCCCATAGCATTTAGCACAGACACCATGTTTTGATTGACAAGTAAGTGCTGAACGGATTTTTACACTTTCAATTGGGGATTGCTCTATTTCGTTTGCTAAATCTTCATTAATTAATTCACCTGCTTTTACAATCACTCTATCTGTAAGAGGATCAACGACATCAACAAGTGCCACACGTCCTAAAATTCTCTCACCCAGTGATTCCTTAACTTCCTCACCATCTTTTAATGCAGTAATATCGACGCCCCTAATTGTTCCGCAATCATATTCGGATATCACAAGATCTTGAGCCACATCGTGAAGACGCCGAGTAAGATAGCCAGCATCTGCCGTTTTCAATGCCGTATCTGCCAGACCTTTACGAGCGCCATGCGTGGAAATAAAGTATTCAAGAATTGATAATCCTTCCTTGAAATTTGCAATGACAGGGTTTTCAATTAATTCAGATGATGACCCTGATGTTGATTTCTTTGGTTTTGCCATCAAGCCACGCATTCCTGCAAGCTGTCTGATTTGCTCTTTTGAACCACGTGCTTGTGAATCTAACATCATCCAAAAAGGATTAAAACCATTTTTATCTTTTGATAATTCGCTATATAATTTGTCTGCTACTCTATTTGTGGCATTGTCCCAGGTATCTATAATTTTATTGTATCTTTCATTATTACTTAGCACCCCGTTTCTAAAAGCTCTTTCAAATGTTTCTATTTTTTCCTGTGCCTGTTTTATAATTTCAAATTTTTCTTGTGGTACTAATACATCATCAATACTAACAGATATACCAATAACCGTAGAATAATTAAAACCAAGATCTTTTAGGTCGTCAAGTAATTCGACTGTACGGGCAAGTCCTGCCTCACGGAAACTTTGCCCAATCATTACACGAAGTCGCTTTTTGGTCAGCAATTCATTGATATAACCCAATTCCTTCGGAACAACTTGATTGAAAATAACTCTACCGACAGTTGTTTCAATCAGTTGCCCATTTAAACGAATTTTAATTTTAGTTCCTACTTCAACTTTATCAGCATTCAGTGCATTTATCATTTCTTCGATACTGCTAAACATTTTGCCTTCCCCAATTGCTCCTGGTTTATTTTTTGTAAGATAATATAATCCAAGCACCATATCTTGTGATGGCACTGCTATTGGGTCTCCATTTTGTGTATGCATAATATTATTTGGAGCTAGCATAAGTAATAAAGCTTCCAATTGTGCTTCATGACTTAAAGGTACATGAACAGCCATTTGGTCTCCATCGAAATCTGCATTAAATGCGGTACAAACTAATGGGTGTAATTGAATTGCTTTCCCCTCAATTAGACGTGGCTGAAATGCCTGAATTCCAAGTCTATGCAATGTGGGTGCCCGATTTAACAATACAGGATGTCCCTCAATAACTTTCTCCAATATATCCCAAACCTCATCAGTTTTATCTTCGACGAGCTTCTTTGCAGTTTTTACAGTTTTTGCATATCCTTTTTCTATTAATTTCCTAATTATAAATGGGATAAATAATTCTACAGCCATATCCTTAGGAATACCGCATTCGTGAAGTTTGAGCTCAGGTCCTACTACAATTACTGAACGTCCCGAATAATCAACACGTTTTCCAAGCAAATTCTGGCGGAACCGCCCTTGCTTACCTTTTAAAGTATCTGCAAGAGATTTGAGAGAACGCGTTGTTTCGACTTTATTGACTTTCTTAGTTGAATCAAATAATGCATCCACACTTTCCTGTAGCATTCGCTTTTCATTACGCAAAATAACCTCAGGTGCTTTAATATCAATAAGTCTCTTTAATCTATTATTTCTAATAATTACGCGCCTATATAGCTCATTCAAATCTGATGCTGCAAATCGTCCTGCATCCAATGGGATAAGTGGCCTCAAATCAGGAGGTATTACAGGAATTACATCCAATACCATCCAACTTGGTTCATTGAGATATTCTGCATTTTCTTTTTTACGAAATGCATCGAGTACTCTCAAACGTTTCAAAAGCTCTGCTTTTTTTAGTTGAGATGTCTCATTTTTCAGCTCCTCTTTAGCAATCATATACTCATTATCTGCATCAACCCTCTTCAATAATTCCTTTATCGCTTCACCACCAATCAATGCAATAAATTTATTGGGATCTTCATCGTCAGCTTCGAGTTCTGATTTTGGCAAATTCGCAAGAATTTTAAGATATTCTTCTTCTGTTAATAAATCTTTTGGTCGTAAGCTTGTGCTTCCTGGTTGAACAACAACATAAGATTCGTAATACACAATCCTCTCAAGATCTTTCGACGGTATTCCAAGCACAGCAGAAATTTTATTTGGTTGCGAACGCATAAACCATATATGAACAACAGGAACAGCAAGCATAATATGTCCCATCCGCTCCCGTCGTACAGTTTTGCTTGTGACCTCTACACCACATCTATCGCACACTATTCCTTTATATCGTACTCTCTTATATTTTCCACAAGCACATTCAAAATCTTTGATAGGCCCAAAAATTTTCTCACAAAACAATCCATCCTTTTCGGGTCGATAAGAACGATAATTGATAGTTTCGGGTTTGGTCACCTCACCGTGAGAACGATTTAATATAACGTCAGGTGAGGATAGTTTAATCACCATTTCCCTGAAACCTCCCTTTGGCATTGTGATTGTTTGCATTTTTTATTTCCTCTTATAATTTTCTATTTTTAAATACTTTTTTTTCTTATAGAAACACATTCTACGTGTCTCTGTTTATAAATTCTTTTTTCAAAGGACACAATAATTATGTCTCAATATAATTTTATATTTACTTTGTAATTACATCTAATGCTAAGCCTTGAAGCTCGCGAACTAAGACCTTAAATGATTCAGGCACATTAGGTTCTGGAGCATTTTGGCCTTTCACAATAGTTTCATAAATATGGGAACGTCCTGGTACATCATCTGACTTTACAGTAAGCATCTCTTGCAAAATGTTTGATGCTCCATAAGCTTCCAGTGCCCAGACTTCCATCTCCCCAAGTCGCTGTCCACCAAATTGAGCTTTTCCACCGAGTGGTTGTTGTGTAATTAATGAATATGGTCCCACACTTCTTGCATGTATCTTATCATCAACCATGTGAGCTAATTTAATAATATAAATAACTCCAACTGTTACTTTTTCTTTAAATGGTGTGCCCGTTCGTCCATCATACAATACCGTTCTGCTATCTCGTGGAAGCCCTGCACGTTCTAGAAAATCGCCAACTTGTTCCCAACTTGCACCATCGAAAATTGGGGTAGCAAAACTGACACCTAATTTATATCCTGCCCATCCA
>DAOTPH010000057.1:0-9629 GCA_035451765.1 Bacteroidota bacterium
TCTTTTGCAATTTTTTCTTGGTCTATTAAGACTATTGTTTTTTTAATATTTGTAGTTGCATTAGTTGCTGAAATTGGCCAGGTGGGGTTTAAAATTGCAACAAAAAAATTTACTGAAGGCCTTCGATTTAAGCAAATTCTAAATCCATTTCAAAATTTAAAACGTATATTCTTTTCGTCTTATTCTTTATTTGAACTTGGGAAAGGAATAGTTAAAATTATTATACTTGGGCTTGTGGCATATTCTGTATTGCGTAATAAAGATAAAGAGCTCGTCGGGCTTTTGCAGATGCCATTTAATGAAATTATGAATTTTATGTATCGAATATCTTTTGAACTTGTTTGGAAAATGGGTGTGGTTTATATTGTGATTGCTATTGGAGATTTTGCGTTCCAAAAATGGAAATTCAAAAATGATATGAAGATGACAAAACAGGAAGTAAAAGAGGAATGGAAGCAAGTGGAAGGTGATCCACTTATAAAATC
This sequence comes from Bacteroidota bacterium, assembly GCA_035451765.1. Lineage (GTDB taxonomy): Bacteria > Bacteroidota > Ignavibacteria > Kapaibacteriales > UBA2268 > UBA2268. Next base: position 486 of record DAOTPH010000057.1, read on the forward strand.
AAGAATTCGTTCAATTATGCAAACACGGTTGAGGCACATTATGTTGCGGAATGTTCCATCAGCAGATGTAATACTAACAAATCCTACTCACTTTGCCGTTGCTTTGAAATATGAGCAAAAAGAAATGTCTGCCCCAAAAGTAATTGCAAAGGGTGTTGATTATCTTGCTTTAAAGATTCGGGAAATTGCCCGCGAAAATGATATTCCAATTATCGAAAATCCACCACTTGCTCGCCAAATTTATTATAATGTGGATGTCGATCAGGAAATACCTGAACAATTTTATCAAGCAGTTGCTCAGGTTCTTGCTTATGTGTATTCTTTAAGAGAAGTTGAAGTATAGGGGCAATTTATTCAATTGCCCCTAATTACTAAGGTCTATTATTAGGGAACCTAAATCCGTCGGGCTTCATACTTAAAAAATCAATTCCCCGATGCATTTCGAAATTATCAGAGCTAATGGTTTCCTCTTTATTAATTTGCTTTTTGGTTTTATCATTATCATCAGGGAATAGTGTAGTATATGAAGTTGCTTGTGGTGCTCCCTTACGCATTATTGCGGGTACATCGAATTCCTTAAGTGCATTGCCTCCTGATGGAATTGAAACTTTCTCATTGTTATTTTGTGGCTTCTCTTCAGCAAATTTGTATCCGTTTTGTCTGATTTGCTTTATAGTATTTTCAATATCGATTTTATTGTCTTTTTTTTGTTCAATTGTTTCACCATAAAGGTCCTTTTGCTCACCATCATTTAAATTATGCTGATTGAACCCTGTTGCAATTACAGTAACACTCAACTCATCGGTATCTTCATCTGTTTTGACCACACCGCATTTCATTGTAACATCATCACCGGTATAATTTTCCACTAAAGTATTGATTGTTTGGAATTCAGACATAAGAAATCTCTTACCAGAAGTAATGTTAATTAATACCCCTTTCGCACCTTTAATCGAAATGCCATCGAGCAATGGTGAATTGATTGCTTTGAGAGCGGCTTCTTCAGCTCTATTTTCACCTGATGCTAAACCGATACCCATTAGTGCATAACCAGCAGAGCTCATAATTGTTCGCACATCTGCAAAATCAACATTGATTAATCCTGAATAATTAATAATATCAGATATTCCACGAGTAGAGTTAAAAAGTATTTGATTAATTTGTAAAAAGGCATCATCAATATCTGTATCATCGCCAATTATTTCATAAATCTTTTGGTTTGGTATAGTTATTAGTGCATCAACATTTTTGGATAATTCAGCGATGCCTGTTTTTGCGTTTTCAATTTTTGTCCTTCCCTCGAATTTAAAGGGAAATGTGACTATGCCCACAACAAGAGCTCCCAGATCCCTTGCAATTTTTGCAATAATTGGTGCTCCCCCTGTACCAGTACCTCCACCCATTCCACAAGTGATAAAAACCATATCACTTCCTTTCAGGATTTCGGAAATTTCCTGTTCCGCTTCTTCAGCAGCTTTCTTTCCAACTTCAGGATTAGTACCAGCACCAAGACCCTTAGTGGTTTTTCGTCCAAGCTGAATTTTATTATGGGTTTGGACCCTTTGTAATGCTTGTGCATCAGTATTTGCTGCTATTAACTCGACACCACGGATTTTCCCTTCTACCATACTATTGATTGCATTGCCGCCTGCACCGCCCACCCCTACAACTTTAATTACAGCTTTAAGATTTTCAGGGGTCTCAATATCAATTGATAAATTTTTAGAATCCAGCATTTATTACTCCTTTTTTTGTTAATTCATCTTAAAATTGTTTGAAAAATTCCTTTACACTTTCAAAAAAGCTCTTACGTTTTTCTTTGCTTTCCTTCTTTTTTTGTTCTTTAGCTTCTTTCTTTTCTTGTTTTGTTTTTTCTTGGATTACAGTTTCCACTACTGTCTCATTAATACTTTCTAGGTCTGATTCTTCAATTTTTCCATTATAGCCATTATAATGATCGTCTATAATATACTTATGATAATCTTCTTGATTATCTAACTGTGTCTGTTGCAAAGTCTCTTTCCCATTTTTGTTTTGGAAGTAATTCCTGTATCCATAAATTGCAAGTCCTACTGCTGTTGAAAATATTGGGTTTTCCACTTCTTGCGATAGCCCCGCGCTTGAAATTTTATTTGGAATACCAAGTCGTGCGGGTAAATGTAGAGTATCAGATGCAAGTTCGACTGCACCTTCAAGTAATGTAGTACCGCCTGTAATGACAATCCCTGCACCAAGATTATCTTTTATGCCTGCATCATTCAACGCAGTATCAACGAAATTCAATATTTCTGTCATTCGCGCCTGTAATATTGCTGTTAAATCGCTTAAATGAACCTGTATGGGCGAGCGTCCCGCAATTCCAGGAATTTGTAAAATATCGTTTTTATGAAGTGTATTCAGATAGCAATATCCATAAGTCTTCTTAATATTTTCTGCTTCTGCTTTAACAATATTTAATACTTTTCTTACATCATCGGTCAATTGATTCCCACCAAGTGCTATGACTTTTGTGAATCTTATTACATTATCAATAAATACAGCAATATCTGTTGTTCCTCCTCCGATGTCAACTAATGCAACACCGACTTCCTTTTCATCATCTTCAAGTACAGCATAGGAACTTGCCAATGGTTCTAGTATTAAATCTTCAACTTCTAATCCCGCTCTTTGTATGCATTTATAAACATTGTCAATTGCTGTAGCCATTCCCGTTGTTATCATTATCTTTGCTTCTAATCTTGTTCCACTCATTCCCACAGGTTCTATTATCCCATCCTGGTCATCAACAATAAATTCTTGCGGGAATATATGCAAGATTTTTCGCCCTGGCTGTATTTGAATTTTTGTTGCTTCTGAAATTAATCTATCGACATCTGATTGCTTAATTTCTTGGTCTGGATTTGTGATTGTTATAATATGATTTTTTTGAATTATGTCAATATGATCCCCGGCTATACCGGCTACAACTTTTGTTGGTTGAATTCCTGCTTGTTGAGTGGCTTTCCCAACTGCCTCTTTGATTGCATTAACAGTTTTGTCGATATTTACAACTACTCCCCGATTCAATCCTTGACTTTCTGCAACCCCTATTCCTAATACTTTTACACTGTTAGTGTTTATATCAGGTGTGACAATTAATGCACAGATCTTGGTTGTGCCAACATCTAGTGCCAATTTTACAGGTAAATTGTGTTCATCATTCATTTTTACCCCTTATTTTATTACTATTTGATTTTTCCATCTTAAATCAATACTTGAAATTTTTAAATTTTCTTGTGATAATACTTTATCCATAAATATTTGAAGCTTATAAAATTTGTCCTCGAGCTTCTCTTTGTCCCCAAAAATCACTACTTTATCATCTCGTAATGTACAATAAATATTATTTTCTCCTTTCCAAAGACTTTTTATTCTCCCTTTTATATCCGACCTATTATAAATTTTTATAAATTCTACTAAATCCTTATTCCTATCATTTTGATTGTTCAATAAATTTCCTTGAAAATGAACTAATGGTAATTGATCGATATTTGCATTCTTGGAAAGTATTTTATCTTTTTTTAATTTATCTATATCTATAAGAGTACCCTCTTCTGTGTATAAATGTTCAATATTATCATCGCCTATAGCGCGGCAAATTACTTGCGTTGTTGATATAAAGAAAATTACTTTTTCGGGAAATGATGTGACAATTTTACAATCTGTAAAAAGAGGTATTGAGAGAATTTTTTGCTTGATAATATCAAAATTGATTTCATCAGGCTTCTTAGAAAGTATATCGCTATAGATAAGATTACGTATATAAGTCTCGTCTATATAACGATTTCCTTTGATTTCAATCTCTTTAATAGGTTGACTTCCTTGCCATTGACTTGCTATTACCATCAAACTCGTCAATATAGCAATAGTCAATATTAAGAGAACTATATTTCTCTTATACCTTGATAGCACTTGTTTTCCCCCCGACTTTTATTCTTCTATTTTTTATGCTGCAACTTTTATCTTATTTTATTCTCCTTTAAATTTTAATTTCAATAAAATCAATATATTTGAATTATTGAAAAATTGATTTATTGAATCAAAAATAATTTTTCTTCTTTTGCTGCTTTTACTAAATTATAAGAAAAATATTTATTTTGCAAATATTTTTTAATAATTTTTTATTTAATGGCAAATTTATGGAAAAAAAATTAATTGAGCTTGATATAGATCGTCTTGCCTTTGAGGGAGGAGGTATGGCAAAACGTGATAATTTGTCTTATTTTGTAAGAAGTGCAATTCCCGGCGACAAAATTCTTGCAAATATTATTACCAAAAAAAAGAAATATATAATTGCTGAAATTGAAAAAATCCTGATTCCTTCCCAACAGAGAGTTGAACCAGAATGTAAATATTTTGGCGAATGTGGTGGTTGCACTTTGCAAAATATGAATTATACCGAACAAATCAAGTGGAAACGCCAATTTGTTATTGATAGCCTTACTCATATTGCTAAACTTGGACAAATTGAGGTTCAACCTGTTCTGCCCTCCACCCGTGAATATCATTATCGTAATAAAATGGAATTTTCCTTTTCTGATTCTCGATGGCTCTCAAAAAGTGAAATTCAAAATAATGAACAAATTCCTGATAAAAATTTTGCTCTTGGTTTGCATTCACCCGAAAATTATATGAAAGTATTGAATATTGATGATTGTTCGATTGCACCAATCGAAACACCACAAATTCTCGAAATTGTGCGCTCATCAGCATTGGCGGAACATCTATCCCCATTCAATTCTAAAATGCATACTGGATTTTTAAAAAATTTAGTAGTCCGTTATAGTTTATATGAAAATAAAATATTAATTATTTTGATTTCCAATTCAGAATTTGGAGATACTGAAAAAAAGTTTATTAAAAAAATAGCTGATGAATTATTTAAGCAACTTAAAACACTCAAAGGCTTTATCTGGGCAATAAACGGCAATGTTTCCAATGTTGCTGTTGGTGAAATTAAGGAAATCTTTGGTGATAACTTCTTGATTGAAGATATTCAGGGAATTAAATATCGTATTTCACCTTTTTCATTTTTTCAAACAAATCCTTACCAAATAAATAAATTTATATCTACAATATTAGAAATTGCAGATTCAACCAAAAATGATATAATTTATGATTTCTACTGTGGTACTGGATCTATAACTTTACCAATATCAAACAAATGCAAATTTGTGTATGGATTTGAAAGCTCAACCCAATCAATCGAAGATGCAAAATATAATGCAGAATTAAATAATATTTCAAATGCTCAATTTAATGTGCTTGATTTGAGCTCAAAAAATATTGATCAGGAATTGCAATCATTTCCCAAGCCCGATATAATTATACTTGACCCACCGCGGAGTGGATTGCATAAAAATACCATTGAAAATCTAATAAAAATTCTACCAAAAAAAATTATTTATGTAAGTTGTAATCCCTCGACTCTTGCGCGTGATTTAGAAATTTTAAAAGAATATTATTCAATTGAATATGTTCAACCTATTGATATGTTTCCACAAACATATCATATTGAAACAATTGTTAAACTAAATATTAAATAATTTCGTAAATTGTAAGTTATTTAAAATTGATTTATAGATTTTCATTAATTAACTCAATGGATAAATTAGTAATAGAAGGGGGGAGAACTCTCAAGGGGAGTGTGAAAATATCAGGGGCAAAGAATGGGTCTCTTGCTTTGATTCCAGCAACATTACTTGCTCCAGGCGTTTATCATCTATATAATACACCAACATTGCGAGATGTATGGACAATGTCGCAATTAATGAACTCTCTTGGTGCCTTTTGTGAATTGAATGACCACGATCTTTTTATAGATACAAACAAAATCAACAAATTTGAGGCTCCTTACGAATTAGTTAAAAAAATGAGAGCTTCATTCTATGTGCTTGGACCACTTGTAGCACGTTATGGATATGCAAAAGTATCTTTGCCAGGAGGATGTGCCTGGGGACCGAGACCTGTCGATTTGCATCTGAAAGGGTTGGAAAAGCTTGGCGCAGAAATTGAAATTGAAGAAGGATATGTTATAGCAAAAGCAAAAAAATTACAAGGTGCGCGCTTTCATTTTGATATATCAAGCGTAGGAGCGACAGGTAATGTTCTGATGGCATCTACACTTGCTCGAGGAACAACGATTCTAACTAATGCAGCTATTGAACCTGAAATCACGGCACTTGCAAGATTCCTTGTGAAAATGGGAGCTAAAATTGATGGTATTGGCACTACTACTCTATGCGTAGAGGGCGTTGATGAACTCCAGCCTATAAATGAAAATACTATTCCCGATAGAATTGAAGCAGGAACTTATTTAATTGCAGGAGCGATGACCAGAGGTGAAGTCGAAGTAACAAATATCAATCCATACCATTTATCGAGTTTGTTAGCAAAATTGGAAGAGACAGGATGCGAAATCGATGTTAATCAAGATAAAATAAGTTTGAAAATGGAAGATGACCCGAAACCCGTTGATTTTATTACAGCACCTTACCCAGGATTGCCAACTGATTTGCAAGCTCAATGGATTGCTTATATGCTTTCTGCAAATGGAACATCGAGAGTGATTGATACGATCTATCCTGACCGTTTTAAACACGTTCCTGAGCTTCAAAGGCTTGGTGCTAATATCAAAATGGTGGATAATTCCGCAATTATTGAGGGAAAAAGTATATTAAAAGGTGCACCTGTGATGTCTTCTGATTTGCGTTGTAGTGCATCGCTTGTTCTTGCAGGCTTAATCGCAGAAGGAAAAACCGAAGTACTTAGAATATACCATTTAGATAGAGGTTATGAAAATATCGAAAAAAAGTTTACATCGCTTGGTGCGTCAATAGAAAGAGTAAAAACTGAAATTATATGAGAAACTTTTTAAATAATGAATATGTGCAATTGATTTGCCGATTGGCAGTAGGCTTGATGTTCATTATTGTAGGCGTTGGTAAAATTGCCCATCCTGAAGAATTTGCAAATGAAATTGCAAATTATCAGATCTTACCGAATGTATTTATTAACATTCTTGCAATGATTGTTCCTTGGATTGAATTATTTGCAGGAACTCTTTTGATATTTGGTATCGAGACAAAAGCTTCCTCGCTTGTGATAGCAGTGATGACTGTTATTTTTACAACAGCCGTAATTATTGCAATGGCAAAGGGATTAAATATAGAATGTGGTTGCTATTCAAATATTGCATCTCAACAGGTTGGATGGCCTAAGGTATTCGAAAATGTCGGATTGTTGATTCTGACAATTATAATTATGATTAGTGATAATAAAAAATTAAGTTTAAAATAAATTATTTTTTTGGGAATTATTATAGAAAATGGCAAAAATTATATCAAAAATTGATTTAGAGGGTAAAGAATATTCTCTTGAAACCGGAAGGCTTGCAAAATTTGCATCTGGTGCTGTGCTTGTGCAATGTGGTGAAACTATTGTGCTTGTGACCGCTGTCGCAAGTAATGAAATGAAGGATGTGGATTTTTTACCTCTTACAGTTGAATATAGAGAAAAATTATCGGCGGTTGGGAAATTTCCTGGTGGATTCATAAAGCGTGAGGGCAAGCCATCAGATAATGAAATTTTAACTGCCCGCTTAATAGATCGTCCAATCAGACCAATGTTGCCTGAAACTTGGCATTTTGAAACTCAGATTATTGCAACTGTATTTTCTGCTGAACCCGATATTGACCCCGATACTCTTGCTGCGGTAGGCGCTTCGGCAGCTTTGCTTATATCAGATATTCCATTTAATGAACCAATTTCGGAAGTTCGTGTTGGAAAAATTGATGATAAATATGTTGTCAATCCTTCATTTGAAGATAGAAAGAGAAGTATCTTAGATATAACGGTAGCTGGATCTGATTCAGCAATTCTAATGGTTGAAGGCGAAGCAAGTGAAATATCAGAAGAGGATTTTCTTGGTGCACTTGAATATGCACACTCGCAAATTCGGATTTTGAATAATTTGCAAAAGCAATTAGCTAATCAATTGGAAATTAAAAAACGTGAATATGAAGTTGAAGAAATTCCCCCAGACCTTGTTCAATTAATTCACGATAATACTTATGATGATATTTCTTCATATATCCATAAAGTGACATCCAAAGCTGAACGTACACAAACACGCAAAGCATTGTTTGATGCTGCTCTTTTGAAAGCTCAAGAAAAATACGCTGATGATGAAGAATTGCTTGAAAAGATCGAAAGATATGTAGCAAAAGTTGTTGAAGACCTTGAACAAAAATTAATGCGGCAAATGATTATTGAGGAAAAGCGAAGATTGGATGGTAGGGGATTACGAGATATCCGCCCAATTAATTGTGAAGTGGGGCTTTTACCACGCTCTCACGGTTCAGCACTTTTTACACGAGGCGAAACCCAAAGCTTATGTTCGATAACGCTTGGCACTCAGAAGGATTTGCAAACAATTGATGGCATCGACCCCGTTTATCAAGAGCATTTTATGTTGCATTATAATTTTCCACCATTTAGCACTGGTGAGGTTGGAAAATTGATGGTTAGTCGTCGTGAGATCGGTCACGGCCATCTTGCTTGGCGTGCTTTAAAGGGACAATTACCTGACGAAAATGAATTCCCTTATGCAATTAGGGTTGTCTCTGACATCCTTGAATCAAATGGCTCTTCGTCAATGGCAACAGTTTGCTCGGGAAGTCTTGGACTTTTTGATGCTGGTGTGCCAGTGAAAAAGTCTGTGGCGGGTATTGCTATGGGATTAATTAAAGAAGGTGATGATATAGCAATTTTAAGCGATATTCTTGGTGATGAAGATCATCTTGGCGATATGGATTTCAAAGTTGCAGGAACAGTCGATGGCATAACTGCTTGCCAAATGGATATTAAAATTGAAGGCATCACAATTGATATAATGCGTCAAGCATTGCACCAAGCAAATGAAGGACGTATGCATATTTTAGGCATTATGAACCAAACAATTGATAAACCCCGCGAAGAAATCTCGAAATATGCACCTCGATTTTATAAGATGATAATTCCAACTGAGATGATTGGTGCTGTAATTGGAACGGGTGGCGAGACAATTCGAGCCATTACTAGTCAAACACAATCTGATATTTCAAT
>DAOTPH010000058.1:0-9615 GCA_035451765.1 Bacteroidota bacterium
CAAAAGAAAGCTTTGCAAACGAATTTCATTTGTTTCGGGAGATTCAATCTTTTCACGAGAAAATGCAAGAGAATATAAGCCACAAAGCAAGAATATACCTATTATCTCCTCGCTCATATTATTTTGGACAAAGGTCCAGCTTTTTGTTTCAATAAATTGAGAATTAACAGCAAAAACCTTCCAATCAAGAAATTTAAATCTAATATTCTTTATAAATCTTAAATAATAGAGAACAGCACCCGGAACCAAAAAAATCAATGACAAATATTTACATATCCATGGCAATAAATAAAAAGGCTTTGTATTCTTCATAGAATTGAATATGAGCTAGTAATTAGTTGTAAATATATACGAACTATTTGACGTACCATCTTCCATTTCAAATGAAACCCATACTAATCCGAATTTGTGATTTGCGCGATATACAATTTTCTTTACTCCTGGGATACGTGAATCTTGTTCAACTGTAACAGTTTTAATATTCCAGAAAGCATAAGGAAAATCATCTTTGTCGGATTTTGCAGTTACAGTACGTGTAATTGTAACGCCATTGGATTTTGTAAGTTGATATTTGTCTCCAACCTTGCAATCATATTTTACTAAGGTATGCGCTTTTTGGTCCTTGTTGAAAAAGTCCTGGATACCTTCAGAAGTCATTTTAATTTTGAATTCTGTATTTATATGCCCTGGAGAATCAAAAACAAATGCGGGGAGATAGCTCGCATATTGTTGCAATTTTGGGTCATCAGGAACTGTCGCTTTGACTTTGATAGTTTGCAATCCACCTTCATTTTTAGTAATTTCCATCGTGTCATTCAAATCAACCTGTTGTCCTGCAACTTTAGCTGATAGAGAAAAAGTGTTCCCAACTTGTGCAAGTGGAATATTAGTGCTTCCACCAAGTTCGTTGGGACCTTCGCTATTATTCAAATTACACGAATTCAATCCATACGCAAGAATAATTGCAATGAAAAATGAAAATAGTTTTTTCATATTAACACCTCTTTAAAATTTACAATATTACTAAATTATAAAAAAGAAATAAAATATCAATCGATTTACAATATTGATATTCTATTGTGCTATATTAATGAGATTTTCAAATTCTAGGCAAGATAAAACGTCTTTTTAATATTGAATAATATTACATTATGTTAAAAGCCAACCTCCATACACATACTTTATATTCAGACGGATTATTGACAGCGGTGGAATTATATAAATTAGCTAAGGATAATGGGATAGATATATTAAGCATTACTGACCACGATACAATTGAGCATATTTCCAAAGAGATAGAGTTGGCAAAAAATGAGAAAGTGGATTTCCTGATTGGATGCGAGGTAAGTGCATATCAAAATCGGAAAGATTATCACATATTGGCTTATAATTTTGACCCAGGTGATGATGATTTAATTAAATATTTTGAAAATTATAAAATTGAAAGATTAAAGCGTGCCGAAGGTATAACACATAGATTTAATGCATTAAAGATGGATCTCAAAATTGATGATATTTTGAAGGAATCAAAGAATGCACCAATTGGACGAACTCATATTGCCCGAGCTGTTGTAAATGCTGGCTTGGCAAAAGACACCCGTGAAGTATTTTCAAAATATCTTTATGATAATGGACCAGCGTATATCCCGAAACCATATACAAGTTGCAAAGAAATAATTAACTTAATCCATCATTCGGGAGGGATAGCAGTACTTGCACACCCATCAAATTTTTATTCAGTTAAAGAACTTGAAAATATTAAAAAAGATGGAATAGACGGAATTGAAGTAATTCATCCATTGCATAGTACGCAATTGCAAAAATTTTTCAGAAATTTCGCACGAAAATATAATTTGATAGAAACAGGCGGTTCTGATTTCCACGGAAGCGAATATGATTATGTTAATTTTCCATCATATTATACAGATGAAAATGCTGTTGAAAAAATAATTGAAAAGACAAAAATAATCCGTTCAAAATCAATCTTTAAGCATATCAGGCCTAAGCTTTTTAGTTTTTTCTAAAGCTTGTTCGGTTTTCCAGACTTCAATTTCTTTATGATTTCCATTCAAGAGCACATCAGGAACTTTCATACCGCGAAAATCTGATGGTCTTGTATAAAGAGGCGCTTCAAGCAATCCATTTTGAAATGAATCATCAAGAGCAGATTGAGAATCGCCAAGCACACGCGGTAGCAACCGTACAATTGCATCAATCAGTATGGCTGCAGGAAGTTCACCACCCGATAAAACGTAATCACCTATCGAAATTTCACGCGTGATAAGTGCATCGCGTATTCGCTGGTCAATACCTTTATAATGTCCTGCAAGCAAAATAAGATTTTGCTTTGTAGATAGTTCATTAATAATTGATTGATTAAGTAATTCACCATCGGGTGTGAAATAAATAATTTCATCATATTGACGCTCAAATTTCAAATGCTCAATGCATTTAAAAACAGGCTCGCAGCGGATAATCATACCCGGACCACCACCAAAAGGATAATCATCAATTCTTCGATAAGCATTATCAGCATAATCGTGAAGATTATGAAAATAATATTCAACAATTTGCTTCTTATTAGCAATCGAATTTATACTATAACTCAAAAATTCTTTAATTGAATCAGGGACTGCCGAAATTATATCAAATCTCATTAATGCCATTATTTATTTTTCTCCTCTTTTAGATCTAATAATCCTTCAATTAATTCAATATATATTTTGCCTTCTTTTAAATTTATTTTTTTTACAACTTCATTTATATAAGGAATTGGCAAAATAAAATCATTATTTTCTACGATTAAAATTTGATTTGCTTTTGTATCTTGCACGTCTGAAATTACGCCAATCGCCTCATTATTAGAAATATTAATTACCTCCAAATCAAGCAAATCCTCAGGCAAAATAATATCGGGATTATTTGCTTTAATTATATTTTCATCAATATAAATAGCTTGACGAATAAACGACTTCAATTCGTTCTCAGAAAATATTTGACTTAATTTTACTTTTATTGATTTATTTGAGAATAAAAATGATTGAGCGGTATATTTTTTTGTAAAATTGGGAGAATATCCTATTTCAATTTCTATATTATTAGGCAGTTGCTTAATATTTTTTGGGAAATCGCTCAATATCACTTGATTATTCTTTTTTGAAATTGAAGTGATGATACCAAAATATTTCAATTTTATTTCATTTCCATTCACTACTATCAATGTTATTTTTTTTAATATTCGTAAATTACAAATTTTTAAAAATCTAATTGACAAATGAAAAGGCAGATATTATTTTTGATAATTGTGGCATTGTGCGCAAATACAAATTTATTTTCGCAAAAGAAAGAAAGCACAAGCCTCCCAAAAAAGAAAAAGTTAGCATTTGAAGACGCACGCGATTTTAAATATATTAAGTCATTAAAAATGAGCAGTTGGGGAAATTGGGTTGCTTATGAGACATCGCCTGATTGGGGTGAAGGTTGGACAACAATTGTATCAACAAAGGATACACATAAGCATTTTACAATTCAACGTGGCAACCGCTTTGCATTCCCAATGAATTCTGAGAATTGGTTTGCAGCAATCGTTCAACCTAAATTATATGAGATAGAAAATTCTAAAGGGGAAAAAGATAAGCCAAAAAGTTCACTCGAAATTGTAAAGCTAAAAGATTTTGAAAGCAGAACAATTGAAAAAGTCAAAAATTATAAATTCTCAAATGATGGCAAATGGCTTGTTTATGAAAAAGATGAAGAAATAGAAAAGGATAAGAATTTGAAATATAAACCAATTGGTAATAATATTGGACTTATTCATTTAGAATCGGGGACAAAAATTGAAATAGATAATATTTATGAATATCAATTTGATTCGCTTTCTAACTATTTTATTTATGCAATATCATCACCGAATGGGAAAGGGGATGGATTATTTTACCGAAATTTAACACAAGAATTTGCACCTGAATATATTATTGAAAAAAGCGATTCCACATTGTATTCAAATTTAACATATAGTATGGTATCTAAAGTATTGGCGTATTTAAAAGCACCAATTTCTAAAAATGGTTATCCACAAGATTGCACATTGAAATTCTGGGATGCAAGTAATCCAAATATAACACAGACAATTTTACAGGCGGGAAAATTTTCAACTGATTGGTATTTATATTTTAAAAATGATATGAAATTTACAAATGATGGAAAGAGGTTATGGTTGGGTCTGAAACCAAATAAAGAACATTTTCCACCTGAAAAATATGAGATAAAATTTAACGATTCAAACATCTCAAATTTGGATTCTGTGCAGAGCAAATCTTCTTTATTATTATGGAGCTATAAAGATCCCCAAATTATGACACAACAAAGACACGATTGGGAAAAAACAAGAGATAAAATTTATAGAGCTATATACGATATTGAAAGAAGTAAGCTTACTCCGCTATCTGACGAAACTCTCAGCGAGATTGTATATACAAATAACGCTAATTTTACAATTGGATATGATGAAACGCCATATAAAGTACAAAGCACTTGGCAATCAGAACACTTCGATCTGTATAAAGTATTTTTAAATAATGGCTCTAGGGAATTGATTACTAAAGACTTACAAGAGCCTGCATATTTATCTCCAAATGGTAAGTATGTTGCATTTTATAAAGATAGCAATTGGTATGCCTATGATAATGTTGTAGATTCAACACGTCATTTAAACAAGCAGATGTCAGTAACACCTTTTTATAATGAGGATTGGGACCAACCAGATAAGGCACCAAGTTACGGGATACTTGGATGGTTTGATGAGGGTGAAAGAATATTATTTTATGATAAATTTGATATATGGATGGTTATTACGGAGTCACCTGATGCAATGGCTTGTCTAACAATGCTTAATGGACGAGATTATAGAAACAGAGTGACTTTCCGTGCGGTAGAATTTGATAAAGATAAAGAATACTATACAATCAATGATACATTAATTCTTTATGGATTTCGAACACGCGAAAAATATAATTCTATTTACTTCCAAGATTTTAGAATACTTGGTCCAGAAACAATATTGCGAGAAGCACCATACAATTTTTATGTCAAAGCAAAAGCAAAATATAATAATAGTGCAATAATAACAAAAGAAAAATTTGATAAATTCCCAGATTTATATTTCACAACCGATATTTTTAAGAAAAGTGATTCATTAACGCAAATAACTGATTTGAACACACAGCTTTCAAATTATTATTGGGGAACAACATCACTTATCAAATGGACAAATTCAAAAGGGGATTCATTGACGGGATTTATAATGAAACCTGAAAATTATGACCCTAAGAAACGATATCCTGTAATTATACATTTTTATGAACGATTTTCCGATATGGCAAATGAATTTCAAAGGCCACAAATAAATCATCGACCAAATCCATTAATATATTTGAATGATGGTTATATTATGTTTTATCCCGATATTAAATATACAGTTGGAAATCCTGGTTATTCAGCAGCAGATGCTTTAGTATCAGGTGCAAGGAAATTAATAGAGATGGGCATTGCAGATTCAAATGCTATCGGATTGCAAGGACATTCCTGGTCAGGATATCAAACAGCATTTATAATCACTCAAACTGATTTCTTCAAAGCAGCAGTAGCTGGCGCACCTGTTGGCAATATGACAAGTGCATATAGTGGAATTAGATTAGAAAGCGGGCTTGCAAGGCAATTCCAATATGAAAAGCAACAAAGCAGAATAGGAGGAAATTTGTGGGATTCATTAAATAATTATCTAAGGAATTCACCAATTTTCGAAGCAAATAAATCAAATACGCCTTTATTAATTGAATTCGGAGATGAGGACGAGGCAGTTCCATGGCAACAAGGTATTGAGATTTATTTAGCCTACCGCCGATTGCAAAAACCTGTTTATATGTTGCAATACCAGAATGAGCCACATATTGTTAGGAAATACTATAATAAGGTTGATTATGCAAAGAAAATGAAAGAATTTTTCGACCATTATTTGAAGGGAGCGCCTGCCCCTGATTGGCTTATTAATGGCATCCCATATCGAGGGAATTGATTTGAGGATTGAATTAACCAAGATAAGCAAATCATTCAATAAAAATAGGAAGGTGCTTGATGATATTTCTCTTGCTATTGAAGATAAGGAATTTTGTGTGTTTTTGGGGCCATCAGGATGTGGGAAAACTACACTGTTACGAATTATTGCAGGGTTGGAATCACCTGATGCGGGAGAGATTTATTTTGATGAAACGCTTATGAATAACGTTCTGCCAAGAGATAGACAAATTGGTATGGTATTTCAAAATTATGCTTTATATCCACATTTAAATGTGTTTGATAATATTGCATTTCCAATGAAAATTGCAAAGATGAAGAAGCGAGAAATTCGCTCGAAAGTTGATAGAATTGCAGATTTGCTGGAATTATCAAATTTTTTATCATACAAACCTAAGGAATTATCGGGCGGACAAAGGCAACGCGTTGCTCTTGGGC
This sequence comes from Bacteroidota bacterium, assembly GCA_035451765.1. Classification (GTDB taxonomy): domain Bacteria; phylum Bacteroidota; class Ignavibacteria; order Kapaibacteriales; family UBA2268; genus UBA2268. The sequence continues at coordinate 6,511 of DAOTPH010000058.1, forward strand.
GTGCAATAGCAAAGAATCCAAGTGTTTTTTTATTCGATGAACCCCTTTCGAACCTTGATGCAAAATTGCGTTCCTCAATGCGAAGCGAGCTGGTAAGAATACATAAGCAAATCGAAGCAACATCTATTTATGTCACACACGACCAAATTGAAGCAATGACAATGGCAGATAAAATTGCGATTTTAAATCAAGGGAAAATCCAACAAGTTGCCACACCTACAGAAATTTATCATAATCCCGCAAATATTTTTGTAGCAACATTTATTGGAACACCGCAAATCAATTTGTTTGAGGGCATTCTAAAGTATGAAAACGACATAATGATGCTCGAGGAAAATCATCAAAACATATTAACATTTCCTATAATGGAAATATTACAAAATTATATTAATAGCAAAATTTCAATTGGAGTTCGCCCCGAGAATATTTCAAATATTAAAACAAATCCCAATGCAATAGGAATATCCGCATTGGTCAATTTCATAGAATATCTTGGCAATGAAACGCTAATCCATTTTACATATAAAAATAATAATTATACAATGAGGACACAGGAAAAAATATCATTTTCCGAAAATCAGCAAATTCAATTATATTTAGATTTTAATTCTTTTATATTTTTCAATTCTAATGGTAATAATATCAAAGGTAAGTAATGGAGTTTAACACAATTAACATATTTTTTATATTTTTCTTTTTAGGTGCAATTTCATTTTTTTATTTCAATGCTGAAAGATTTTTTAAAAGTTTAAAATTAGCGAAACCATCTAATCGAACTGACCATTTTTGGCGTAGATTATGGACAACACTAAAAATTGCATTTGGGCAAACGCGGATTTTACGTGATAAAAATGCGGGATGGCTTCACGTTGCAATTTTCTGGGGATTTTTAATATTTTTATTTTCTGCAAGCGAAGCTCTAATTGAAGGGTTTTTCCCGAAATTTTCTTGGAATTTTCTGGGTGTATTTTATTCAGTAATTACACTTCTAACTGATATATTTGCTCTCGCAATACTTGCTGCTGTAATTTATGCTTTTTGGCGTAGATTTGGGATAAAAGTAAAACGATTGCAAGGAGATAAATCTGAAAAAATTGATGCTACACTTGTGCTTGGTTTTATTTTTATCATTGTTTGTTCATTACTTTTGCAAAATACCGCACGCAGTGAATATATTGCTCCCCCAGATTATTCAATACATCCTGTGTCTGCACTATTAAGTTCAATGATTATCTTCAATCCTCCACAGACATTTTACTATTTATTCTGGTTTATGCATATTGGAACGATTCTGATTTTTGCTAATTACTTATTTTATTCAAAGCATTTTCACGTTTATACATCCATATTTAATGTTTTTTTTGGTTCTGAGACAATTCCAAATAAATTAAATCCAATCAATTTTGAAGATGAAACAATCGAACAATATGGAGCAAAGGAATTTACAGATTTTACTTGGAAATCATTACTTGATGGATATAGTTGCACTCATTGCGGGCGTTGTACAAGCGTATGCCCAGCAAATAATACAGGTAAAATTCTGGATCCACGCAGAATTATGATAGGAATAAGAAAAAGAACAGATGAATTGGCACCAATATTAATAAAGCAAAATGAATCAAAAAATACAAATGGAACGGATTTATTGCCCGAAGAGAAATCTGTTTTAGATAAGAAGTTAATTGGAGATTATATTTCCGCAGAAGCATTATGGCAATGCACAACTTGCGGCGCTTGTATGCAAGAATGCCCATTGACTATAGAACACGTTTTTGCGATTGTCGAAATGCGGCGCAATCTTGTGATGATGGAATCAGAATTTCCAACTCAGTTGCAAACAACTTACGACAATATGGAAAATGCGGGTAATCCTTGGGGATTTGCCCAAGCTGACCGTGCCGATTGGGCAAATGATTTAGATATAAAAATTGCAGCTGATGAACCGAATTTTGAATATCTTTACTGGGTCGGTTGTTCAGGGAGCTATGATGATAATGCAAAAAAGGTTACTCGAGCTTTTGCTCAAATTCTTAAAGCCGCAAATATAGATTTTGCAATACTCGGCAATGAAGAAATGTGCAATGGAGATGTCGCACGCAGAAGTGGAAATGAGTATCTTGCTAATTCATTAATTAATGGAAATGTCGAAACATTGAAGCAATATAATGTGAAAAAAATAATCACAACTTGCCCGCATTGTTATAATACATTTAAAAATGAATATCCTGATTTTGGATTGCAATGTGAAGTAATTCATCATACTCAATTAATAAATCAATTAATTAAAGAGAATAAAATAATATTAAAAAATAATAATCCTGAAAATATCAAAGTTGCCTATCATGATTCGTGTTATCTTGGAAGATATAATCAAATTTATAATGAGCCAAGAGAGATTTTAACGGGTATAGATAATTTAGATATGATAGAGACAGAACGAAGTAAAGATAAAGGATTTTGTTGTGGTGCAGGAGGGGGACAAATGTTTATGGAAGAAACCGAAGGCAAAAGAATTAATATTGCGAGAACAGAAGAACTTACGCAATCTCAGCCATCATTAATTGCATTGAATTGTCCATTTTGCAATACTATGATTTCAGATGGGATTAAATCTTTGCAAAAAGAAGAAATAAAAGTTAAAGACATTGCTCAAATCGTCTTTGAAAATATGGATTATGATAAATATCCAAATATAGAATTTAAATTATAATTTTTATGGAATATCAAGCGCCATATACAGTCACAGCACTTAAATTCAGACCGCAAAAATTTAGCGATGTAGTCGGGCAAGAGCATATAACAAAGACATTGATAAATGCTGTAAAAACTGGCAGACTGCATCATGCTTATCTTTTTTGTGGTCCCCGCGGAGTTGGCAAAACTACAACAGCACGAATATTAGCAAGAGCTTTAAATTGCTTAAATCCTAAGGATGGCGAACCGTGCAATGAATGTATTAATTGCCGCACAATGCTTGAAAATCGCTCAATGGATTTAAATGAAATCGATGGCGCCTCGAATAATAGCGTTGACGATGTGCGGGCACTAAGAGAAAATGCAAAATTTCCACCAATTCAAGGAAAATATAAAATCTATATCATAGAC
>DAOTPH010000059.1:0-9581 GCA_035451765.1 Bacteroidota bacterium
CAAACCTTTGATATAACACAACCAATGTTATTGACTATTTTTAAAGATGACATTGCAGATTTAGATGATGTTGTAGGTTTGATTGGCGCTTGGGAATGGTATTTATCTTATCCTCATGCATTAGCAGGAGTTATCAAACACCTGCCTAGTAATAATGATTCTTTGGTTTTATTATCTCAATTCCATTTAATACAAGAAAATCCTACACAATTCCGCAAAGAGTACCCAGGAATTGATACTAGTTTGCGAAGAAATTATAGATTTATTGTTTATGGTCGATTCACAGGTGAATACAGCTCAGTTAATAAAACTGAGGAAATCTCCAATACATTTGACGTGCAACAAAATGCACCAAATCCTGCAAATACAACAACAAAAATTGGATTCTCGACCAATACAACAGCTTTTGTGACATTGAAAGTTTATAATCAATTAGGAGAGATAGTTGCCACACTTGTGAATGAGACACTAACTCCAGGGGTATATAATACTGATTTTGACGCTTCAAATCTAACGCCTGGCTTATACTTTTATTCGCTAACCTGCGGCAATCAAACTAAAACATTGCCAATGATGATTGCAAGATAAATATTAATTTATACTATTAATAATTTCCAAAATCTCCTTTTCTTTTGCAAGAGAAGGAGATTTTTTATTTTATTGATTTTGGCATACTAATTGATTTTATTTGAAAAAATAATAGGCACAAAATGAAGAAGATTATTTTGCTTCTTATGCTAATTTTCTGCACAATACAGTTGAAGGCAATTGAACCAATAGTGCAAGTGCCTCAACTTCCTGCAGATCTAGATGCTTATACAGATGACGAAAATATCTATTTTAGTAAATTGATGGATTATTATCTATCTGCGAAAATGCTTGAAACTCAAATAATCTTATATAAGCAAAAGCCAAATCAAACAATACCACAATTGACTTATGATATTATCAGCGATTTGGATGCAAAGACAATTTCCAAATATTATAAAATTGCTAAAAATCTATACAATCAGGTTCAATCGCTTCAATATTCTCAAATTGATAATGAACTTGCAAATTCCAAAGCAGCAATAGAAAAATTGAATAATCAAATTGTGAAATTATCTCTTGATACAACGGGTATAGGTCAGATTGTAGAAACAAATGAATTCCTAAAGGAAAATAATCAAGAGCTCAGGCAAAAAATGAATGAAATTGAGAAAGCTTATCTACAAAAAATTGCTGAACTTGATAAGCAATTTTATGAAACAAAAATGCAGTATGCAAAAAATGAAAGGATCTATCCAGCATTCCTTTTAACTACATCTCCCGTTATTGAGCAATTCTTTTTTTCTAATGATGACCTTTCGGCACCTATTTCGCCTGGAGTTATGGTTAATTTAAGCTTAGTAAAATTATGGGACAATACGACTATTATTTCACTGTGGGGCAAATATCAGTACCTAACTGCAAAAGTAACAAATCCATCCAATGCTTCTTCAGTAGAAAACACATATTATAATAATGTTTGGAATTTCGGTTTAGATTTTGAATTAAATCTTTCAAAAGTATTAGAAATAAAGGATTTTTCATGGACATTTAAATTTGGTGGTGGTTATCTTGTGCAAAACACAATTAACTCTGACCAAAATTCTATTAATGGTAATGTAATAAAATTGGAATTTGATTTCTATAATTTTAGCAAAACTTTACCTTTCGGTGTAATTATTGGAACAACCTTTAATAAATATGCTGATCCAATTGTAATTGGAGAGTTGACGATGGGCAGAGAATGGGTACCAACTATTTATGCGGGATTGAAATTCGATTTAGTAAGAATATATTAATTTTGTTAAACGAGATTAAAATGAAAAAGATAATAATAATATTTTGCGTTGTTTTTCTTGGATTTATCAATTTATATGCTGGGAATACTGCGGAAGCAAGCAGATTTGTAAAGTTGGCAAATACATATTTACAAAATGACAATTTTGAAAAAGCTGATGCGAGCTTGAATAAAGCCCGGGAATTGCTTGGAAAAGCAAATTCCTGGGAGGAACAATATTGGAGTGCTGCAATTGATGAAGCTTATGGCAATTATTATATGAAATTAAATAATGCAGAAATGGCAAAGTTTTCCTTCAATCAGGCATTAAAAAAATATAAGAAATTAATAAATATGAAAGGCGGGTCGCAAGATGCATTAGAAGAATTGCTTGAGCATTCAGCTGCTCTTGAAAATAGTTTAAATATTCTATCAGGCAATACAAAAGTAGTGTCACTTGATAATCAAAAATTAAAGCAAATTCCCTCATTTTTGCCTCAAAATATGGAAAGCTTTTCTTGCAATAATTGCAAATTGAGAGAATTTCCAAATCAATTTACTGCATATAAAAATTTGAAAACAATCATTTTATCGAATAATAATTTAAAAGAATTTCAAGTTAGTCAATTTCCAAACCTCACAATGCTGGATTTATCAAATAATAAAATAAAGCAAATCGATGGGGATTTTGCTCAAAATATGCCACATCTTGAGTATTTGCTCTTGCAAAACAATTCGCTAAAAGAATTGCCATTATCAATAACAAATATGAAGAAATTGAAAGTCTTAAATATCTCGGGAAATAAAATTCCATTTTCAATAATTCAATCTCTTATTCAAGCATTGCCAAATACTTTAATTATACACGATAATTATATTTTAGAAGAAGAAGCTACCCCTGCGGAAGAGGAAACAGAATAAATATTAGGTAGATTGTTACTTTTCCGAAATTTTTTCGTATTTAATTTTAAAAAATTGGATATAAAATGAAAAAATTCACTTTATTTAGTGTTTTTATAATATCTATCTTTTTTGGGTATCAATTTTATGCAAATGCCCAGGAACAAATTCAACAAATACCGGATACAACGCAAATCAAACCCGATTCATTAGCAAATCAAAATGATACGACTCAAACAAAAGAAACAGATATTGACGAAGATAATGATTATGGAATAAATGATTTAATGACTACTATTGTTAAACCATTGCTAAAAAAATATACTCATCGAATTGAAAAGCAAGGGAAATACACAATTTATAAAGACAAGCCTTTTATTTCGTTATTTGTCGGACAAGTAAATATAGATAATAAAGAGTTGAATCCCGATATTAATCAATCAGCTGATATTCAATTACTCCTAGGATATTCCGACCGCAAGCAATATCCAAACACAAATCTTATTCGCACAAAAAATAAGTACATTTCCCTTAAAAACCTTTCAAATGATATAATTGATTTAAAGAACGAAACTAAGCTAATTTCAGCACAAACCTGGAACTTTGGCTACAATAAGAGCAAAGATTTTGGATGGAATTTTGGCCAGGCTTTCAAAATCAATTTAACACATAGTGATGGGTACAATTGGTCGTTTATGAATTTTAAAATTACAGGTATTGATTCGACTGATAGAGTTGTATATCCCAAACAATTAATGGAATTAAATGATAAGCTCAAATTTGGTGAGGGATTTTCAGGAGGAATTGAATTTGAATTATTCGATCATATCGGTTTATCTGCTGGATATGAGCGAATGGATGTGTTTCCCGTACATATTTTCTGGGAGTGGGTAGTTAGCGATATGATTGAAGCTGCTGCTCAAGGAATGATAGATGAATTTGTGAACAGTGTACGAAAGTATTCCCCGTGGGCAACACCAATTATCAGCTTTGCATTAAAAAATGGACTATCTTATGGATTATATGAATTACGACGCAAAAATATGAACTGGCCATTTAATTCTCAAGCACCTTATGTCTTTGAGACATTCAAAGTTGGTATTAGTTATAAATTTTAAATTTCTTAAAAATTTCATAATATTTTCTAATTATATTATATAATTTTTCGAGAATTTCAATATTGCTTAATTTTGTATTTTAATTAGACAGTAAATGAAATTTATAGAAGACCAACACCGCGATTATCAGAAATCAAAACTCGATGAGCAAAGCTTAACAGCAAAACCTTATGAATTATTTACAAAATGGTTTGAATTAGCAAAAAATGCAAATATTGTAGACCCTAATGCTTTTATTTTATCGACATCCACAATAGATGGCAGACCATCTTCGAGAGTTGTTTTATTAAAAAGCTATGGTGAAAATGGATTTGTATTTTTTTCAAATTATCAAAGTAGGAAAGGAAGAGAAATTGATGAAAATCCAAATGTAGCAATGTTATTTTTCTGGGACGATCTTGAAAAACAAATAAGAATAGAAGGCACAGTCGAGAAAATTTCCGAGCAAGAATCTTATGATTATTTCAAAACACGGCCATATACAAGTAAATTAGGATCTTGGGCATCGCAGCAAAGCCAACCGCTTTCGAGCCGATTTAAATTAATCCGTGAAGTAGCTAAATTGATGGCAAAATATCCAAATCCAAATGATGTGCCATTGCCACCATATTGGGGAGGATATAGAGTACGTCCATTTTCGTTCGAATTCTGGCAAGGCAGACCCAGTCGATTGCACGATAGATTTTTATATAAACTAATTGATGGTGAATGGAAAGTGCAGAGGCTCTATCCTTAAATATGATCCATTTATTAATATTTACTCAATTTACTGGATTATTCCATTGGTATTCTAATGCTGTTGCAACGAGCATTGCCGTGCCATAAAACATAGATTCGTCTGTTGGAAGCAGCTTTGAACTATGTAGAGGGTAAATTTCCTTTTCATTATTTTCTTTTGTTCCTAAAAACCAGAATGCAGAAGGGAGAATTTCTGTATAATAAGCAAAATCTTCTGCCCACATCTTTGGTTCGGCAATTTCAACTTGAGAGTTTGAAAAAAGTTGCTTACCTAAATTTATTATAAATTCGGATTTTTCATTATCATTAACTAATGGTGGATAACCATTTACTATATTTACAACTACTTCGCAATCGAACTGTTTTGCACAAAGTTCTGCATTTTCTTTAATTTTTTCGAGTAATTTTTGCCTCAAATATTGATTATATGTACGCAAAGTTCCAAGTAATTTAGCTTCATTTGGAAAAACATTAGTAGAATTACCCGTTTGAATAGAGGTGATAGATAAAACAGCAGGCTCGAGAGGATTACGAAATTTTGTGATAATTGATTGAAAATTTATTACCAAGTTAGATGCCGCAAGCACAACATCATTGCTTAAATGAGGTTGAGCGCCGTGACCACCTTTGCCCGAAATTGTTATATGAAGTTCATCGGTTGATGCCATCATTGGACCAGAGCATAATGCTATTTTTCCAATTTCTAATTCTGGATTAATGTGTTGCCCAAAAATAGCTTCCAAATTCAATTGCGAAAAAATATTTGAATGTATAAATAATTTAGCACCACCAGGAAGTAGTTCTTCGCCAGGTTGAAAAATTAAATAAACACAATTTTGCAACTTATTTTCATATTTTTTGAGAATTTCAGCAACGCCAAGCATCATTGCAGTATGCATATCGTGTCCGCACGCATGCATCACTCCATCATTTTGTGAACAAAATGTTGAATTTGTTTCTTCATATATAGGTAGCGCATCAATATCAGCACGTAGGGCGATGCAATGAGATCCATTGCCGATTTTTGCAAGTACTCCAATATCATTATTAGTTTTGTTTGGTTGTGATTTTAAAATTGTTTTGTTTCCGACTCCAAGAGAATTAAGAATCTGCTGTATATATTTTGTGGTATTAATCTCTTGAAAACTTAATTCAGGATTTTTATGAATTGTGTGACGATATTCGATAATCTTAGGAAAAACGTTCTTAATTTCATCAAAATAAAATTGTTTGTTATAGTTCATTTAATCTCCAAAAAATTCAATTTCTTTCTCACCGATTTCCTCAGCAGGTCCTTCTAATATAATTTTCTTTTCAGAAAAATGAATAAAAAGGGGAATTTTACTTGTTGGAATAATGGCTAGAGGATCATTACAGAGTCTTTTTGAAAAAAGCAAATATCCAAGGGAAACGCTTGCTGTTCCGCAGGCACCTGTTTCCGCTTCAACTCCTCTTTCATAAGTTCGCAATTTAACCAAATTATCCATTTCGATTTTATAAATACTAACATTTGTACCATTGGGAAATAAATCAGAATTATACCTAATTGGTTTAGCAAAGGAAATCAAATCCAATTCATCAAAATCAGTATTCAGATAATTCAATTGATTATAATTGATCAAAAGATGAGGTGTGCCAATATCAATAAAATCTGCATTGATTTTATGATTATTATTTATATTGATAATTAGATCATTTCTTATTTGCTTAGGAAAATCAAAATCTACTTGATAAGAATTTTCTAATATTCTTGCAGAATAAAGAGTATCAGCTAATTGAAAGTGGAATGTCTCTAAAAACGCAATATTATTAAGCAAACCAATTGAACGAGCAAAAGCAATTGCGCATCTTGCTCCATTTCCACACATCATACCCGATGAGCCGTCAGGATTGAAAAATTGTACCTTGAAGGGATAATTAGAGGAATTTTCAATTGCAATCAAGCCTTCGGTTTTAATTGCGTCACGAGCAAATTTCGAGCAAACCAATTTTGCAAAGTTTGGTAATCTTTCCTGAGAAATTATAGACTTTCGATTATCAATCACAGAAAAAAGATTTCCCGCTCCTGAATAATAATGGATTTTAATTTTCATAATGATTAATTAAAAAGTTTGATACTTCATTGTGAATCAAGCCATTTGTTGCTAATATTGTTTCATTCCCTAAATTATAGGGTGAACCATTGAATTGAGAAACTACTCCACCCGCTTCTTGAACTATAAGGGTTCCAGCTGCAACATCCCAGGGGCGGAGTTCCATTTCCCAAAACCCATCAAATCTGCCCGCTGCAACATAAGCTAAATCTAGTGCTGCCGAACCAAGTCGCCTGATTGGAATACCATCTTGAACAACCTTGATAAAAAGTTCAGCACTTTTGTTACTTGCAGCACCTGCCCGATATGGAAAGCCTGTAACAAGAAAAGAATCTAATAATAATTGAGTTTTGCTCACTTGGATTTTGTCATTTTTGAAATAAGCACCATTTCCCTTCATAGCTTTAAAAAGTTCTCCATTCATAGGATTATAAATTACACCGGTGCAAATTTCATTATTTATTAAAGATGCAATACTTATAGAAAATATTGGAATATTATGGGCAAAATTTACCGTTCCATCCAGAGGATCTATTACCCATTTAATAGATTGGCCACCGATAGAACTGCTAACACCACTTTCTTCAGCAAGAAAATCTGACTGTGGTACTTCTTTTTTTAAAAATTCAATTATACTTTGTTCGCTTTTGATATCAAATTCAGTGACAAGGTTATGTCTGCCTTCTTTTGAATGAACAGCATAGCTTGTGCCAAATCCATCTTTTAAAATATCGCCACTTTTGATTGCTGCATAAATAGATAAATCAAGAAGTTCTTTTTCAATCATATTATATATGTATATTATATTTAAACAGGAAATAAGAAAGTATACAAATCTCTCTCTATTGATAAAATTTAAAAATATGTTAATTTGCAAATTTTGAAAATATAGACTAATATAAATAATATAAATTGTGAGAAGGTTATTAGCATATCAATTAATTATTCTTTTAGTTGTCCCCTTTTCTTTTGTGAAAGGACAATTAACAAAGACAGAAATGAACGGAACATTTTTCCGAATGAAAATCGATACAGCAGCTTTCGAGAGTGCTCAGAAATTAGCAATGCAAACAAATATAGTGCCCGAAAAGCCAATTAATCCTAATGACTACATAGTTGGTCCTGGTGATGAATTTGAGATTTCAATTTTGACAAACGAACCAATATTGCTTCGTCTTAAGGTTTCGCCCGAAGGTTCCTTATTAATCCCTAATACAGGAATTGTTCAACTTAAAAGAGATACATTAGTTATTGCTTATAAGAAAATAAATGAAAAATTAAGAAAAGTCTATAAAACTGAGGATATAGGAGTACAACTTTCTCAAATTAGACAATTTAAAGTTATTGTAAGTGGTTCTGTATTAAAGTCATTAAGTGTTCCAGCATCTCCATTAGATAGGGTTTCGGAAGTAATTGAGCGAGCAGGAGGAATTGCAAAAGATGGGGGTATGCGTAATATCTCATTGATACGAGATTCGAGTGTCTATTCGGTTGATTTACTTAAATTTTTCTTAGTAGGAGATAAATCTGCAAATCCTTATGTCGAAGGTGGAGATCAAATAATAGTTCCACCTTTGAGTGAGAAGCAGAAAATGGGTATTTATGGTGAAGTAGGTATGCCTGCTGAATTTGAATATATCCCCGGAGATTCACTTTCAACACTGGTACGCTTTGGGCAAGGTTTTCTTGCATCTTCATTCCTAGATTCTGTTGAAATTGCTCGTTTTGATGCTGATGGGAAAACAATTAATCGATTTTATTTAAATTTAAATAGTTGGCGAGATATTCTTAAAACAAGGGAAAATCTACAAGGGGATATTCCACTTCAAGTTGGTGATAGAGTTTATGTGCGTATTATTCCAAATTGGAATAAAGATCAGTATGTTATTATCAGTGGAGAGGTAAAATATCCAGGAAAATATGCAATTGTCGAAACTAAGGATAAAGTTGCTGATTTAATCAAAAGATGTGGAGGATTTACTGAAAATGCATCTATCGAGGATATAGAATTTATCAGGCAGCAAGAATCATTGAAACCTGATTTAGAAATGGAGAGATTATCTCGAATTCCATACACGGAAATGTCTCAATTTGAATCAAGATATTACCAATCCCGTGTTCGTGAGAAGAGAGGTGTTATGTCAATAGATCTCAGAAAAGCTATTTCTGATGAAAGTAGTGACCAAAATATCACATTATATAATAAAGATTCAATCATTGTTCCCACAAAGAAAAATTATATTAACGTTCAAGGTCGCGTAAATAATCCTGGAAATATAGTATTTAATCCCAATTGGACGTATATGGATTATATAAATCAAGCGGGTGGATTTGGTTACCGTGCTGATATTAATGAAACTTTTATAGCAAAATCCAAAGGTGAAATATTTTTGGCAAAAGATAAAAATTATAAACTTGAGCCTGGTGATGTGATCCTGGTACCCCCACAGAAGGAAGTATCATTTACAGAAGTATTTACTCAAGTGGTTGCTACTGTATCTCAGCTAATGACAATTGCGGGTATAGTCATAACTTTAGTGAGGATTAAATGAAATTAAATTCATTAAGAAACTTAGATTTTGTTAAAAGATACTATGAAATCGATTATAAGACAAGAAAAAATGTAGGTATCTTCTTTATTGTTTTTATATTATTGATTGGTTTATATCTCTTAATTGCTCCTTATAAATATACGACAATATCCTCAATTTTGCCTCCAAAACAAACTAACTCACAGATGGTCCCAAGTAATGTACTTAATACTATGAATCTACCTGCGGGAATTTCGAATCTTGGAAGTGGAAATCTTTCCCAGGTATATAGTGAAGTTTTGAAAAGTTATTCTGTTTTTGAATTTGTATATGATTCTCTTAAACTAAATCATTCAAGATTTTTTAAAGGTTTAAAAAAGAGTGAAATTTACGATCT
>DAOTPH010000060.1:0-1784 GCA_035451765.1 Bacteroidota bacterium
TGCGGATTTGCATTATCATCGGGAAATGAAACGATTTTAATTTTTACTGTGGGATTTAATTTCAAAAGATTAATATAATCTGAAAGGAATAAATCTGCCCCATATTTCAATTTAGATTTATGTGTTTCAAATAGCTTAACGGGAATAAGTATTTTGGTTTGTGTCTTTTTTGGAATAATGAGAAAATCTTTTGAATATTCTACGTATTTATCAGTTGCAGGGATTTGAATAGAATAGCTATATTTCATATAATCAAAATCAGAAAAGCGAATTTCGTAAGTTGTTCCTGGTTTCAATCCCGTAATAAAATAGCTACCATCAGTAGCATTGCTCTTAATTTTATTGATTCTTTGGCCATTTTGGTCAAATATTTCAATATTCACACTCAATGGCTGATTATTTGTGATATTATAAACCCGTCCTCCAATTGAAACCACAGCCTGCACAAGTTGAGACTGTGCATTAATAAAAAGGAATGGAAGACAGAATAACGTCAAAATTAGTATTTTCTTCATTTTAACTCCTTATTTTTTTCCTTTTTTAATAACTGGTTCAACACCTTTAGTAAGCAATCTAATTGAACCATCATCGCACGCAATTGCAATAGTACTTGCATTAGAAACAATATCAACCCCCCAGACACCAACACCAATATCCATATCCATCAATAATATTGGTCCGCTAATATCCCATAGTTTTACGTGGTTATCAAGACTGCCTGTCACCAATGTCTTATTATCAGCTGCGAATGCAACATCTTGAACCAAATCATTATGAGCCTTGAACTTCCTGAGAATTCCGCCATTTTTTGCATCCCAAATTATAACCTCACCATTTGCATCTGAAGAAGCTATCATCTCACTATCAAAGCTATATACAACTGTTAAAACAGGTGCGCGGTGCCCACGCAATACCATTAAGGGTGCATCCTTTTTTAAATCAGTCGACCAGATGCGAACGGTGCTATCATCGCTTGCGCTTGCAATTGTTTTGCCATCGTAGCTATATGCAACATTATTTGTGGGAGCTGTGTGTGCGCGTAGTGTCTTAACTTCCGCACCTGTTGCAATATCCCACAATTTTACAGTTTTATCGAAGCTTGTGCTTGCAACAAGTGATGGATCATTGTCTTGGTCAAAATACACACCAATGACCGGACCTGTATGCCCACGCATCACTTTCATTTCAACGCCACTATTCACATCCCAAATTCTTACAGTTTGATCTTCTGAACCACTTGCAAGCAGTCGGTCATTACCCGAAAACGAAACATTATATACTGAGCCTAAATGCCCGACGAGAGTTTTCAATTCTTTGCCGTCAGGCAAACTCCACAGCTTTATTGTTTCGTCTTGACTTCCTGTTGCCATCATTGTGTTATCTTTATTGATAAACACAGCGAGTGCTTCATCATTATGCTTGCCGATTGTTCGCATTTTATAATTTGAAATTTGAGCATAAGATATTGCAAAACTTGAACATAGCAATAACATAATTAGATAAATAATTCGTCTTTTTTTATACATAATATATTCTCCGAATAACATCATTACTAAAATGCTAATTTAAAGAAAATTTCTTAAATAATATTTAAATTGAAACTTTTTTTATAATTTTTCGTATTTAATTATATAATCATTTTTTATGGAGTAATAATAATGTATAGATCAATCAAAAATTTAACTTTAATTTCTTTTTGTTTTGCAATAATATTATCATTGACAAATTTTAATGTGTTAAATGCTCAAGAAAATAAAAATCAAACCCAAAATCAAAAACCAAAT
>DAOTPH010000060.1:1794-9578 GCA_035451765.1 Bacteroidota bacterium
GCGATGTGCAGAACTTCTATGATAAGGATATGATAGAAAATAAGCTAAAGGACGAGAAGGGAATCACTGATGTATATCTCGATCTTGAGAAAAAAGTTGTATATGTCGATTATGATAAAACAATTATAAGTTCCGAAAAAATCTGCAAAATTGTAAAAGACCTTGGATTTGAAGCAAAAGTTGTCGAAGAAAAAGAAAACAACTTGGGAAGCAATACCACTAATTAAAGAATATTGAATAATTAATAAGAAAGAAGGCGAGGCATAACTCGCCTTTTTTTTTTGTAATATTATTATAAAAAAATTATTAATTGTTATTAAAATATTATCTGCAGAAAATCAAAAGAAAATAGATATATCAAACTTTCCTGCGGGCATTTATATTTGCAATATTATTTCAACATCTAAAATTGAAACGCAGAAATTCGTCATATTAAAATAAAGAAATTTACTTTATCTATGGTAAAAAAATCAGCTTTATTTTGTGCTATAATTTTATTATCAATTTCATCAACTTTTTCACAAAATGTTTTACGTGAACCATTATGCGGATATTTGCTAAACGGGAAGTGGCATATTCTGGACCATCAAGGTAAGGAAATTTTCAAACCTCTCGATTTAGTTTATTTAACGGGATATAGTGAGGGTTATCTTCGCATAGCAAAAGCATTTGGCAAGGATACAGCCTGGGGATTTTTGAATTTGGAAGGTAATGTTGCAATTCCACCAGGAGCTAAATTTATTGACCAATTCCACGATAGCGTTGCGATACTAGTAAATTGGCGGAAGGATTTACCCGAAGTAAAATATTATGGCTATATAAGAAACGATGGGGTTGTTATTGCTCCGACGATTTATTTGGATGCAACTGAATTTAACGAGGGTTATGGTTTTGTAATGAACGATACTGTCCGTGGATGGATGAATAAGGAAGGGAAAATTGTTCATAAATTACACAAAGGTTTTGGGGAGCCATTTTATGAAGGTTTAGCAGTTGTGCAGGACACGGTTCCTAAATATGGTTATGTTGATAAAAACTTCGAGGTTGTAATTCCACTTATTTTTAATGAGGCGCATAATTTTTCCGAAGGCCTTGCACGTGTCGAGTATGATGGGTATTTTGGATTTATAGATCATAGTGGGAAATTTGTTATCAGGCCTAAATTCTTTTATGCTCATGATTTGATTGGAGGTAGAATTTTTGTTGCATCTTCATTCGGAAATCGGGAAACAAAATGGTCAATTTATACACAAGGAAATAAATTTTTAACAGATTTTATTTTTGATGATGTTCGTGATTATTCTGAAGGATTTGCGTGTGTCAAGCAGGATTCTGTTTGGCATTTCATTGATATATGGGGAGACCCAATATTTGATAAAAAATTTAAATTTATTGGTTCATTCAAAAATGGACTTGCATGGGCAAGCGAATTGGATGGTTCAAAGCGTGGATATATAAATCTGATGGGTGAGTATGAAATTCTAATTCCTAAGGAAGCTGAAACTATAATTGATTTGCGTTGGAATACATTTGTAAAATAATTATAATTTTCTTAATTCTGCTTCAATTTTATTAATATCGTTTAGCTTCAAAATTGACTCAATCGCTTCACGATTTTGAAATTTGCTTACAATATCAGCAAGCAATTGCAATTGCAACTCATTTTTATTCTCAGGTGTAACTAATAAGAAAATAAATTTAGCTGGCGTTTCATCAGCACTATTGAAATCAACGCCATTTTTATTTATTGCAATTGCAAGTGCTGGCTTTTGCAATTTATCATATCTGCAATGTGGCAATGCAAGGTAATTGGCAATACCTGTAGGAATCATGTTTTCACGTTCGAGGATTGCTTTTTTTATTTCATTTTTGTCTAATTTATGTGAATTTGCAATAACTTCACATAATTCATCAATGGCATCCTCTTTTGTTTTTGCATTTGATATTTTTATATTTTTCTTATTAATCAACGAATTAATATCAGATAAATTCCGTTTCGATAAAAGTATATTCATCAATGGGGCACTAATTAATGATGTTATCAATGCCATAATTACAAGTGCGACAAATACTTGATCGGTTATAATTCCAACTTGCAATGCTAATAATCCAAGGATAATTTCCATTGTGCCTCGGGAGTTCAATCCCAATCCAATAATTGCGGAATCTGTAGAATCTACTCCAGAAATTTTTGCTCCTAAGTATGAGCCAGCAACTTTTCCAATTATCGAAATTAATAGAATAATTAAGACCAATCCAAGATTGAAATTTTGTATAAAATTCACGCCTAAACCAATCGAAACAAAGAATAATGGAGCAAAAATATTTGATACAAATTGATTGAGTGTTTCACGCACCTTTTGGTTTAAACTTGGGGCTTCACCAATAGCAATACCTACTAAAAATGCACCAAGCACCGCATGAATTCCGATATATTGAGTATAAGCAGCGCCAGCAATGCCTAATACAAGAATAAAGTTTAATATGCTGCCGGGAAATGACCATTTCTCTTGAATATAATTTACAGTTTGGTCAATTATTCTGCGCAGGAAAACAAATAAAATGATGAAAAATAAGATAATAAATAACAATATTTCGAGAAAGTTAAAGTGCGATGAGTTATTTCCCATCATTCCTAATATTACCGAAAATACAAGCCAGCCAATTAAATCATTAATCATTGCCGATGAGATTATCATCATTCCTATATCCATTTTATAAATATTTAAATCCATCAGCGTTTTTGCAATTACAGGTAATGCAGAAATTGATAATGCTGTTCCAATGAAGAGTGCAAATATTAATTTATTATTTATTTCAGAAATTCCTAGTGTGACTGGGAAAAACCACGCCATTAGAAAACCTATCACAAATGGTATTATAATTCCAAAACAGCTAATAACTAATGCTTTTGAGCTATTTTTTAATACCACATTAAAATCTACTTCCATACCTGATATTAGCAGAAGTAATACAACAGAAATATTTATAAGACCTGTTAAAGCATTATTTGTGGCTCCTTGAGGTGGAAATAAAAAATAAAATATGTCAGGGGAAATGCTTCCCAATACTGTTGGGCCCAAAATTATGCCCGCCAGAATTTCCCCAATGATCGCGGGTTGATGAAGCTTGATAAATATTTCACCAAATACTTTTGCAGCAAATAGCATAACAGATATGCTTAGCAAAAGTATTACTATATCGGGGTGGGTTGCTTCCATTTATCTTACAATAAGGATATTTGATGGCAAATCTTCAAAAATATGTTCCGTCTCCATTGGCAAAAATCTCTCCCAAAGTGTTGGTTTCTTGATTTTTGAAGGAATTATGTATAAATCAGGTGAATTTTCATCCACAAAATTGCGTTCAGCTCGTTTTTCTTTTCCATAAATACAGTGAATATCTATATTGATATTTTGCAAATTCAATTCATTCAAAAATACGCGTGTTTTTTCTTCTTCCTCCTTTGTTGCTTTTTCGATCATATTTTCAAATTGTCCGACATCGCATGAGTCTTGCAATGTGGCTGTCAATCCTGGAATATAAAATTCACGCACAACATCGAGCGACGGGTTGCCTTCCTTGATTGCAAGTTGATATGCAATTTGCATTGCTTTCTCGCCAAGTGGAGAATAATCGATTGAAACAAATATCTTGCGAAAAGGCTTTATAATAATTGGAATTTTATAAATCAAAATTGAACAAGGTGAGTATTTCATAAGCTTTCTTGCAACAGAACCAATATAGAATTTGATAATATTTTCCTTCTCGAGAGCGCCTGCTAATAACAATTCAATTTCCTGTTCTGAACAGGTTTTAATAATTTCTGTTGCAGGATCGCCATCGCTCCATATTAATTCATAATCGTTTTCTTTCAATTTCATTTCCTTAAGCACATCATTAAGCATTTTATTGTAATTTTCATCATCTTTGCCGATATGAATTAAATATAATCTTGATGAAAATAACTTTTGAATCCGCAATGCCTCTTGCAATAAATCTTTGCTTGTGGGAGTGAAATTAAATGCTAATGCAATCTTTTGAAATCCTATTTCCATAAATATCAATCAATAATAATTATAAAATTATGAAAAAGAATTTAAATAACATAATTATTAATTTTTGGTATATTTTTTTCTTAATTTTTTTAAATCTTTTATTCATTAAATAAAAATTAAATAATTATGAAAAACTTCTTATTTTTGTATTATTATAAAACTTTAATTTTCTTTAATCATTTTAAAATATTCATAATTGCAAATTTGAGATTCATTAAATTAAATATCGGTACCTTTTTCTTAATTTTAATTTCTATTTTTCCCTTATATGGACAAATTAATAATTCAAGTCCGTCAAATTGGATCTTTCCCGATGGCAATTCCCAAGCAACACGCAGAAACTCGTATCCCTCTATAATTCAAGATATTGATTCAATCAAAATGAAATGGTCTACAGATTTAATTTCGGGACAAGTGCAACCCCTGATTGGAAATATTGCTAATAATCCAAAAATTAATGCAAAATATCCGTATGCACCAAATGAAATTATTGCTGTGATGGGGGATAAATTAATTCTCTTCAGTGGAACAGGAAAATTATTGGCATCTTTCCAATTCCCCGATTATGTCGTGGGAATAAAGTCAGTATCAGCTTTACTTGATACACTTTCGACAGATTTTTCGAGTAATAATTCTCTTTCCATTATTGCTACAGAATCGATTGAACATAATGTGGATTCAATTGCATATAATTATTTATTTTATTATAATGAGAATAAGCAAGCCATAGAAATATATAAGAGATTAGCGTTGGATTTGCGGTCATTCGCTCCTAATATTTATTCAAGTTTAAAACCCTTTGCAGGCAAGCGCATTGGAGATGATTTCCAAATATTTACTATTGCTAATATTCATACTCCAATTTTCGATAGTAATAATCTTACATTACCATATTTGCGAGGTATATTAAAATTTAATCTATCAAATACAATATCGACATTCCCATTTAATGATATTGGCGATGATATAACAAATCGCATTACAGTTGCTCCCGAAATTAACCTTTATCAACCATCATTCATAAAAGATAATCTTTCAAGAAATCTTGCTCTTTTCTCGACTTATGGAAATTTAAATGATTCAATAGGTATTTTTAGCAATATATTAAATAAAACATATAATCTCCCATATTTGCTGGGGCTTAATCTATCGGGAAATTCCGCAATTCCTTTATTTCCCATTATTGATTTAAGCTCAATTGTGTCAGGAAATAAACCAATTATCCGACCATATTTTATAAGTTTAAAAGACAAATCTGGCAATGATTCAAAATATATACTAGTGGCTGAAAATTACTCAGGACTTGATATCTCGATTGGTACTTCACGGTTACATTTATTCTATATAACGGGTAATCAACTAACAAAATTGAATGATACGCTTGTTCCTCCAATTATCGGTGGAAGCAATCATATTTGGTCGATCGCTGAAGGTAATGTGGATGGCAATCCAACAAATAAATTATTGCCATATTATCCAAATAATCCAGGTCAGGAGATAATTGTGACAATGTCTTCGCCTGATTTTGCTTATCCCGATAATTATCTGCTCGTTTTACGTTATCAACCTGACGGAAATATTGCAAAACCTACACCGCCAAATACATATTTGCATTTATTTGATACAATATGTACTCAAAAAATCAGTGGATGGATTGCGTGCGTTAATGATTTTGATGGGGATAAATCAGGAAAAGATGAAATTTTTATTGTAGATGGAGGAACATTTCGAATTCTTAGAATGCGCGATTATGCAGATGATAATTTTAGATTAGGACATCCATTTGATACAGTTTATTCCCACACTTTCCCAAATCAAACGATATTTTCTTTATCAATTGCTGATTTGGAGGGGGATGGAAAAAACGATATAATTGTTACTACTAATGACAGCACATATATTTTTGGTTCAAATATTCCAAATTCATTTGCATTTTTAAATCCTAAAATTCAGCAAACCCCTCCCGAACCTTTTTGCATCGGAAAGGATATTGTTTTGCAATGGGTGAATTATACTTTAACAGAAAAAACTGTGAAATTGGAATTTCAAGAAACTCGTAATAACAAGCCAATCGATAGCATTCCTCCGCAATTTATTGGAAATATCGATAATAATAAAGATACAGTATCTTTTACATTATTTTTAGATAATTCTTTTTATGGCAAAGAGGGATTTTTTATATTAACTGGATTGGCAAATCCAAAAGAAAATATTGATACAAGCGCAATCATTAGATTTATTATGCCAGGTTTTACTATTACGAATGGAACAGATAATATTTATCAATTTAGTGATGAAATTACAATAGATGGGGTTGCGCAATGTGCCGATTCGTTATCGTTTCAAATTAGTGCCGATTCTCTTTCTTGGAAAGAACTTGTTGGAAAGAAAATAGAGAATTCCGCAAATATTCAATTGCAAACCGTTCTACCATGCTTGCCAATTATTGATTGTGCAAAGCTTGACAGCATTTACAATATCAATTGCAGAATTATATCAATTAGTGGCATTTCCGATACAAATTATTTTAATTTGAAAGCAATACCAAAAAAATTCTATATCACAGTTGACCCTTGCGAAACAGATTGTCCAACATTGAGATTCCATTGGAATAAGACAGTTTCATCAGATTCAAATTCTACGATATATTTTTCTTATTCATTAGGAAATATGAAGGATGCAATAACAATTGGTTCTGCGGAATTTTCTAAGGGTGAATTTATATGGGATTTGCCAAGTAATATCGGAAGTATAGTTCGCTTTTATGCTTGCGATGCAAATGACTGCGCACGATTTGACACAACTTTACGAAATATTCAGCCAAAATATTTGAGCATTGTATCTCCAAATCCATATAATCCAAATCTTGGCGATCTTGAAGTGATTTATAAAATTCCAATAGATGGCAGGGTTAATATTCGTGTAATTGACCAGGCAAATAAAATTGTAGCTGAAATAATAAAAGATGGTGATAGAAAAAAGGATATTACTTATTGCGACCGCTGGAATGGTGAAAAGATTGGTGGAGGATTTCCTGCAATTGGTATGTATTATATTGTACTTGATATTTCAGATGGTTCAAGAGAAATATATCCATTTTTTATAAGAAAATAAATTTATTAAGATTATAACAATAAAAGAATTATGAGAATTTTAGTAGTTGAAGACGATGAGAAATTAGGAAGATTCATCGTTCACGGCTTAGAACAGGATTTGTTTATTGCTGAATGGATTACCAATGGTAGCCAAGCAGTAGATTTTATTATGAACAATTTATTTGATGCAATTGTGCTTGATGTCATATTACCTGGAAAGGATGGTTATTCCATTTTGCGTGAAATTCGAGAGATGGGCGAATCCACGCCTGTTTTGCTTTTGAGTGGCAGAGATACTGTTGAAGAAAGAGTAAAAGGGCTTGACCTTGGTGCTGATGATTTTATGGGCAAACCATTTGCTATCCAAGAGCTCTCAGCAAGATTGCGTGCTTTGCTTCGTAGAACGTTGCCAGATAAAACGACCAAAATTAAATGCGGTGACCTTGTGCTTGATACTGTTTCCCATGTTGCTGTTCGTGACGGCAAAGAAATTGAACTAACCTCAAAAGAATATGCCTTGCTTGAATATATGATGAGAAATAAAAACCGCATACTGAGCCGCAGCACTATCACTCAACATGTTTGGAAACACAATTTTGACCCCGATTCAAATATTATTGATGTTTATATT
>DAOTPH010000061.1:0-8897 GCA_035451765.1 Bacteroidota bacterium
GTCTGACCCTCTAACGCCATATCATTTAAATACCATTGATATGTCATTGGTTCTGTCCCCTCCGCTACTACACTCAATATTAATGTTTCTCCTTCCATCAATGTTAGCGTCTCAGGTGGATTAGTTGTAAATATTGCCGCTCTGTTCAACTTTATCGTTGCCTCATTCGAATATCTATTAGCTCCACTTATCTGTCCCGTCGCTAATACCTTGTACTTCCCTGTGTCTGATTCTACTACTGTATATACCGTCAGTGTGTTCGTCTGCGTCCCTCTATACTTCGCTCCATCATTTATCACTGCTCCTTTGTAATACCATTGATAACTTATTTGCTCATCCTTCTGCGATACCGCCTCTGCTGTGAATGTTGCATCATGTCCCCAACATATCTCTACATCCTCTGGCTGCTTGTCAAATGTTATCGTTGGTGCCACCATATTTAATCTCACATAGTTTGACCTTATCGTACCGCATTGCCCCTCTACCTCTACAAAATAATAATCCTCCTCCCCACTGAAATGTAAATCCTGTAAGTTCGTGATTGTCATTATTGGCGATCTTGTGTTTGCATAATATTCATTGTCCATCAATTGTGTCTCTATTCCATTGATTACTCTATACCATTGATAACGATGCTGAAAATATGGCGGTGTTATCCCCTTTATGTGCACCTCTATTGAAAATTGTACCGTACCCCCTAAATCCGCTTCCATATCCTCAGGTTGCTTGACTATCTCTGTTGGACGCAATGTGTAGACTAATACCTCATCGCTGTATATTCCCGCAGCCGTGTTAGCCGGTCCATATATTCTCACCCGATATGTACCCGTAGTCGTGTAATCAAATGTCGGAAATCGCAATATAGGCTCTGTTGCTCCCGGTATATCTACTCCGTCCTTCTGCCATTGAAACTTTACCGCTGCTCCATACGATATAGTTGCTGATACCCTTATCTCCTTGTCTTTATCCCCATTGCACGCCAAGATTGACTCCGGTTGCCTCAATATCGTTATTGTTAATACTATTCCTGAACTCCCCGCATAATAATATCCCGCTCTCTCCTGCCCGTAGTAATCATATTGCTCATATTCACTCCCTATTCCCAAAGGTGTATAACTCAATATCGCATCGTTAAATCTCGTCAATTTATATGTCCCGTCATCAGTTAATTCTATTGCTACATTTGATGTCGTATTGTCTCCCGTTGCATTCCTCCAATTAGTTAAATCCCCAGCATTCGTCGCACCCTTCGTGTATATTACATTCTCCTGTGATACCACACTCGCACCACTTATTACCGCTGACCTACCTTGCCCGTAATTCGCTACTAAATTCCGCTTGAATATTACTGAACCTCCCGTCAATTGCACTGCCGTACCGCTTGTGCTACCTACTATTGTGTTGTAATAAAAACCAAGATTATTACTATTGCTTGCTATTACCGACTGACCCGCTGTGTTCACTATTATACTGTTTGCAATTATACCCCCCGCATTGCTCGCTTGCACCGCATATCCACTACCACTCGATACTGTCACCTTATTGTAATTTAATGTTAAATTATTCCCCTGTAAATATATCCCGCTTACATTATTACTAGCTGATAACCCAACTTGATTAGACTTTATCTTTACATCACTCCCGTATATCGATATACCCGATACATTTGTTAAATTACTTATCGTATTCCCCTCTATCGTCGATTGCACTCCACTCATCCCCTCTAATATTATTCCGCCTTGACGCCCCGATATACTCCCGTTGTATGTTAATCCCGTTACCGTGTTGTTCGTCACCTTCGCAGGCGCTTGTACATATATCCCACCATACGGCGATATACTCGTAGCTGATATTGTGTTACCATCGATTGTCACCATCCCTGTCCCTAATGTCCGATTGTCCTTAACCTTCGTCCCTTCTACCATTCCCGGTAATCCTTTCGTCTGCAAGTATATTCCCATCCCCGTGTAATTCTGAAATGTACATCCTTGCACCGTCAAACTTGGATTGCTCCAATTATCCCCTATGTATATTCCACCACCTCCATAATTGAATTGACAATTGCTCACTACCATATTCTCGCACGTCGTCCCCCGGATTATTGTATAATTTGTGCTCGCCGCTGCTCCTGATACCCCGTTGAATATTACATTGCTAAATGTCACATTGTCCGCTCCATTTGCTTCGATTATTGTCCCAGCTCCCCCATCCTTTGTTCCTGTTGCAAATGTCAAGTTCTTGAAGGTGATATTGTCCAATCCGCTTATCCCAAATACATAGTTCTTTGCTACTGTCGGCGCATACGTTATCTTTACATCACTTGCATATCCACTCGCCGATTGAAAATAAAAATGATTGCTACCGTGCGCAAAATCCTTTATCTGGACTTGCTCATTGTATGTACCCGGATTTATATTGAATATTACATCACCATCCCCTATTATTCCACCCGCATTTATATAATTTATCGCCGTCGTTAGGTCAGGAAAATGCGCATTGCTCCCACCTATCGTAAATGTTGCAGGTACCAATGATGGCGCTACGTTCTGATTTAATGTGTCATTACCCGGTATTGGATCCTCTATCCCGTTCGGCTTTACTGTCACTGCCCTTATTGTGTATGGTGATAATGGCGTCTTGAACTGAAAATTATACGACCCAACCGTTATATCTGCCGTCTGATTCTGTGTCAAATAGCCCGACCAACTCTTCGTCCCTTGCTTCGTTCCGTCTATATACCAATCTACGCTCACCGTCGTTAATGGCTTCCGCGCATTGTTCCGTACCCTTACCACTATATTGTGCATACCAGGTAGTATCTCTCCACTCGGTTGCACTATCAATATTGGCTGCGCATCCTCTGTTATTGGTTTCGTCTTCACTGTCTTCTCATCGTTGGAGGGATTGTTATCCGGCAAACCGGACCCTCCTACGATTTTTGTAAGCCATACCCGTATTGTAAATGGGTCAAATGGTCCCCCCTCAGGATAGATAAAATCATAATTCCCTAAGGTTATCTCTTGTGTTTCTCCCTTCTTTAATTTGCCTGACCAATAATATGGCTCTAACTCTTTTCCATTTACTGACCAGTTTATCTTGCAATCTGAGAGATCCCCATCTCCATAATTTCCTAATATCATCCCTACTGGATATGTCCCCTCTATATATGGTTCCGTCGGTGGTATTATTGCCGCTACCCCCGCATCAGGCGCCGGCAATATCGCATTAATCGTGTAATCTTCTACTTCACCATAAGATGATGCACCACAGGGATTAGGTGTAGATGCCCAGGTCATTCTGACACGCATACGTGTTGCTCCCCCAGCTATGTTCATTGGCACTGTGATAGTTCCTGTAAAGGTTTTCCCCCCATCACTTGAACTTAGTGTATAGGTTTCACCATTGTCATTTAAAGTGCAATTCTTGTTCCAATCAATGAATACACTCACATAATCAGATGAATAATAATAAGGACCATTGTATACGGTAATTGAGTAGTTGCTTCCAGCTTTCATATCTGTGCTTTTATTAGTGTAATCCGCCACTCCACTCTGATATCCGGATGAATTATCTATATCTCCACATACTACTCTGCTGATATATTCATCTTCGTTTGATGTTGATGCGGTGCAGTATGTACATTGCGCTTGTAATAGTGAACTCGATAGAACTGTAACAACACTAAATAATACGGCGCTCAAAATGAGCTTGCTAAATAATTTGTAGGTTGTTCCCATTTTTTTTACCTCTTTTTATTAAAAAAACAAAATTATTATTTGCAATTTTCTAAAATATAAATTTACTAATTTTTTTATAATAAATGAATATAATTTAAATTTATTGTATGTTTTTTTGTTCATCAAATATTTTTCTCAATAATTGCACATCTATCCATACATCTTTTTTTGCAGCCGGATTACGTAATAAATATGCTGGATGAAATGTCGGAATCGTTGGAATACCATTGTAGTAAAAAATTTGCCCTCGCTCTTTTGTAATTTGATGAAAGCTTCCAAGCAGTGCTTTAAACGGTACAGCCCCTAAAAGCAACATAATTTTCGGTTTTATCAATTCTATTTGCTTAATCAAATAGGGGAGACATTCTTTCCATTCATCTTCGACGGGTGTTTTATTATTTGGAGGGCGACATTTTACAATATTTGCTATATACACCTCATCACGTTTAAAATTTATTGATTCTATTATCTTTGTAAGCAATTGCCCCGCCTTGCCGACAAATGGTTTGCCAATTTTATCTTCATCTGCCCCTGGCGCTTCGCCAATTATCATTACTTCTGCATTGGGATTGCCTTCACCAAAAACAAAATGCGTTCTGCTCTTACCAAATGGACATTTCTGACAATCCTTTATCTTGGAATAAAGCTCCTGCAATGTTTTTGCTGTTTTCCAATCTAAATCATTTTCTTCATTTATGCTTATATGAAATAATTCCTTAACATTTGCAATTTCATTATTATATTTTGAAATATTATTATTTGTATTGCTTACATTTAGCAAATTAAATTCCTGTTTAATATGATCATTATTAATGAATAATCTATCACCTTCAACTAATTGAAGATAATCTAAATAATTTTTTAAATTGCTTAATAAAGCGTTATAATCCATATTGCAAAATTATAAAAATAAATCGCTCGAAAAACAAAAAAATTTATTTTTATTTAATTAAATTAAAATTAGTTTTTTGGTATAGAAATAATAAAACGAGTACCTTCATTTGGCTGAGAACTTACATAAATCTCTGCGTTAAGCATCTCAGCATATTTCTGGACAATAGCAAGTCCCAAACCTGTCCCAAAGGTTGTGCTACGAACGTTTGTTCCCCGATAAAGTGGTTCAAATATTTTAGAAAGTTCATCTTCGGGAATGCCAATGCCTTCATCTTTAACAATTAAATTATAAAAGTATTCATCAATAATAATCTCGACGGTTATTGTGGAATCGAGAGGTGAATATTGGCAGCTATTTTTTAATAAAATTCTTAATATAGCTTGTATAATCAGTTTATCACTCTTACATTGTATTGTGTCTCTATATGTAATCAAATAAATATGGTGCTTATTTTCATCGTTGTCCATAACTTCATCGATAGTTTCTTTAATGGCGTTGATTAAATCAAATTCCTCACATTCGACATTTCGTTTAATCTCGTCATCAGAAAGCAAGTGAATATTTTCCATTGCATCAACTAATTGTTGGATGGAAATATCCATTCTTTCTAAGATATCAGGTGTTGTTTCTAAGCTTCCATTTGAATTGATAATTCTCAGTAAATCTACTGATGTTTTAATGACAGCGATAGGGTCGCGGAATTCTTGTAGTAATACATTAAGGAATTTGTCCTTTAATTCACGGAGTTTTTGTTCATTTTTGAGCAGAATTTGAAGCTCTTCTTTTGCATCAAGAAGTTTTTGCTCGACAGATTTGCGTTCAGCGATTTCGACTTCGAGATTATCAATTGTTTCTTGCAATTTTGTTGTGCGGATAATTAGCTGGCTTTCCAGATTATTTATTATGTCAGCAAGATTGAGCTGCAATGTTTTATCATCTGTTATATCAAAAATTGTTATAATAAAAATTTCCTCAGCAGGCGATACTACAGTAATATTGTACCATTTATTTGATTTTTCATAATATCTTTCACTCTTAAATGTTGAACCCGTTGCAGCGACCATTGCACAATTATTTATGAATGTTTGCAAATTTTCATCAATAGGATAGAGTTCGGAGATCTGCTTATTTTTCAGCTCTCCATCTCCAAGAGAAAATATATCTTTAAGTTCTTGATTGTAATATAAAATACGAAAGTCATTAGGTTCATTTAGATTGTCATATAATATTCGATTTACCGATAATCCAAAGGGAAGGGCATCGATTATCATAAGAAAAATACCCACTAAAGTATTATTTTCTTCATTGGCTTCACCAACTAACAATAAACATTCCTCTATCTTTTGCGCTGCTTGCATCTTTATGCTATCAAAATAACTATAAATGCAAAAAACAACGCAATAATTGTGCCGAAATATTGAGCTTCTATCTGTGTTTACTAATATGATATACTATTGCTCATTAAGTTCTCGAGTGATTTCATTAATAATTTTTGTATCCTCGTTGATATGTTCAAGAGTAGAAATAAGTTCCAATTCGCTTAAGTCTTCTTTTTTTAATAATTTTTGTAATGATTTAAGCTCTTTATTGACTTTGTCAAGCTTCAATTTTAAGTCTATTGAATGGAATAATTCTACATAATTCCTTATTTGACTATCATAATCATTACTATATTTTGGCCAATTTTCTGATTCTGCCTCTTTTGGGAGCATATAAACAGCAAGTGTATCACGCAAAATTGGGTTGAAATCCCCTTCATTCATTTTGAAAATCAATTCATCTATTGAAGTATATTCTGAAATAACTTCAATTATCCTCTTTGCTTCTGCCGATGTCAAAATTTCGGGATTGAAATCTAAATTTTTAAAATAATGGAAGCTTTCTTCATTTTCAAATATTAACTGTAATAGCGATTTTTCTGTAGCGGTGATTTTTTTTGTAATTCTTTTAATTAATTCCTGATTATTTTCTGATGTGCTTTTTTCATTTTCTTTATCTGATATTTTGGGTTCAATTGCCTTTTTTACATTTGTTTTTGCGAGTTCATTTTTAATTTTATAAAGGTTAGTAACTTGCGGACCCACAAAATCCATTTTATAAATTAATATCTTTACGTATTCATCCTGTAAGAGCATATCAGGAATTAAATTTATATATTCTAATATTTTTCTTGCAAGTTCAATACGAGTTTTCGGACTATTTAATTTTTCCTCACTTTTATATTTGTTAAATAAAAATTCTATAAAATTTAATTTTCCATCAAGATATTTCCGAAATGCATTCGGACCTTGTTCTCGCAATATGCTATCGGGGTCCTCTCCCTCAGGCAATGTAATAATAGAAATATCAAATTCCTGTTGCAATGCAATCTCGATTGCTCGCTCTGCTGCGTTTTGTCCAGCTTCGTCTGCATCATATAATATATTGAGATTTTTTGTATAACGTGATAGCAATTTCAATTGCTCAGCAGTGAGCGATGTCCCGCTTGAAGCTACAGCATTTTTATACCCCCATTGATGCATAGTAATCACATCCATATAGCCTTCAACAAGTATCGCTTCTTTTTTATTGATTATTTGACTTTTTGCTTGCGATAAACCATATAAGACACTGCTTTTATCATAAAGCATTGTCTGGGGTGAATTTATATATTTTGGTTGCGATTTATCATCGCTTATGAGTCTTGCTCCGAATGCTATCACTCTGCCAAATATATCAGTAATTGGAAACATTGCACGACCTCGAAATCGGTCATACAGGTTTCCTTTCTCGTTTTGCACAAGCAATCCTGCGTCAAGCAATATTTCATCGCTATATCCCTTTGACCGAAAGTAATTGCTTGTTTCATTAAATGAATCGGGCGAATATCCTAATCGAAAATCCTCAATTGTTTGTTGTGATATTCCACGCTTTTCAAAATACTCCCGACAGCTAGCACCTGATTTCTTTTTCAATAAAGACTGGTAATAATTTGTTGCTTCTTCCATCACATTGAGTATATCTTCTTGTTTGGATTTCTTTTCTTTATTTTCTTGGGTTGTATCAATTACAATTCCATAGCGTTTTGCAAGATAATTCATTGCCTCACGGAATGTCATCCCATTATTTTCCATAAGAAATGTGAAAACATTGCCCGAACGCCCACATCCAAAACATTTGTAAATCTTCTTTTCCTGTGAAACATTGAACGACGGGGTTTTCTCTGAATGGAATGGACATAATCCAACAAAATTTTTGCCGACTTTTTTCAAAAAAACACTTTCGGAAATAATCTCTACAATATCGCTCCGCTCTAAAATTTCCTGCTTTATATCTTCAAATTTCATCTTTCCTAATTACTTTTGATTTGTCTTTGCAATTTAATAAAATTTCGTGAATTGATAAATTGAGCAAGGGATGTACATAATTGGGCGCAATTTCATCCATTGGAACAAGCACAAATCGGCGATTTTCTATTTGAGGATGAGGAATTGTTAGTTTTTGATTTTGCAATATTAGTTTATCATAAAATAGCAAATCAATATCTATTTCCCGCTCTGTCCAATGGTTGCGTCTTTGCCTACCAAGATAGACTTCGATGGTTTTTATAAAATTGATCAATTCATAAGGTGAAAATTCGGTTTGTCCTTCAATTGCCAAATTATAAAACCAATTCTGATTTTTGTAACCCCAGGGCTCAGTTAAATAAATTGACGATTTTTTGATTAATTTTATAAATCCGTTATCATTCAAATGTGAAATTGCTTGCTCAAGAGTTTCTGAAGAATTTCCAACATTTGAACCTAGCGATAAGAAAACCAGATGACGATTATTCACGCTCAAAATATTGCTCTGTTTCGATATAATCAAGAATGCCTTTAAATGGAATATTAAATTTACGGATTCTAACAGTTGCTTTTTTCAAAATTGGATAATTATCTGCGACGACCTGAAGAATTTGATTGCCAAGTGTTTCTATTAAATTGAAATTTTTATTTATGAGTTCATAGGCAATTTTATGCAAAATATCCTCAAAATTCAAGGCATTGGAAAGTTTATCGCTTTCAATTGCTGATGAAGAATCATAATATAATTCTAAATCCATTTGATATCTACCACCAAGCTTCTTTTCTTCGTCTTTAACACCGTGAAAAGCATAGAACTCAAGATTTTTAATTGTCAGCTTTGTTAGATTATTGTTCATTTTCGTTTAATAATTTTTTCAAATTTATAGAAAATTTAAATAATAAAAATATTGTTATCATAATATTAGTATAAAATATTAT
>DAOTPH010000061.1:8907-9461 GCA_035451765.1 Bacteroidota bacterium
TAACTTTTTAGGTATAATTATTGCTTCTAAAATAATATGAAATTATCAATTTCTATAGAGAATTTTTTAAAATATTGCTCGGATGAAAAGAATTTTTCTGATAAAACGAGCTCGACATATTCAATTGCATTGGAGGATTTTTTGAATTTTTTCCAAGAAATTTATGAAGGTGATCCAGAAGTTGAAGAAATTGAAATAGATGATATACGCCCATTTCTCGGTTGGTTGCAAGATAGGGGATTATCCCGTAATTCAATTAGGCTAAAGACTTCCGCTTTGAAATCATTTTTTAAATATTTATATAAAAAAAATCTAATAAAAATCAATCCCGCCCGCTTGCTTTCCACCCCGAAAAAGGAAAAACTATTACCAAATTTTTTAACACCTAATGAAATAGAAATTCTACTAAACAAAATCGATAAGACAAATCCTGATGGTGCAAGGGATTACCTTTTAATTCAATTAATTTACGGCTCAGGATTGAGAATTAGCGAAGCGCTTAATTTGTTAATTAATGATATTGATAAAAATTCAATGGCAGTGAAAGTATTAGG
>DAOTPH010000062.1:0-9251 GCA_035451765.1 Bacteroidota bacterium
AGCAATTGGTTTATTTAGTAGCATCTTCCCAATTGGTCAATTACTGGGTCCAAATATTGGTGGATGGCTAATATCGAAATTTTCTTGGCGGTCGGTTTTTTGGATAAATATACCATTTGGCTTAATTGTTTTAATTTTATCAATATTTCTTTTAAGAAAAGATAATAAAGTCGGTGGGAAAATTGATTTCAAAGGGGCAACATACTTATCGGTTTTCTTATCATCATTTCTTGCAGGTTTGAGTATAATAGGAAATTCTATAAATACAACATCTATAACTATCGCGTCATTATTGATAATTGGTAGCGGAATTTTCTTTGTCCTATTTGTGAAAGAAGAAAAATCATCTTCTGAGCCAATTTTAGATTTTGAGGTATTAAAAAGCCCACCATTTGCCGCTGCTAATATTTTTAATTTCATTTATGGAATGGGAATTATTGGCATAATGTCTTTAATTCCGACATTTGCAGTTGCTGTTTATGATATGAATGTTTTTGAAGGTGGATTTATTCTCACACCCCGTTCTATTGCTATGATTGTGACTTCATTTCTTGTGAGTTTATATTTAGATAAATGGGGATATAGATGGCCTATGATTTTTGGAACAGTAGTAACAACAATAAGCCTTATATTATTAGGGATTGAACCACATAATCTGGAATTATTTGGTTTCTCAATTGGAAATATGGGTATTATGCTCACAATTATGGCAATTGCGGGATTAGGAGATGGTGCTTCAGCTCCAGCTTCGAATAATGCGTGCATAGAACTTATGCCTGACCGAGTTGCCACAATTACGGGTGTGCGTGGGATGTTCCGCCAAAGTGGTGGTGCAATTAGTATGACAATTGCAACTATTGTGCTTCATCAATTTACAAATATCGGCACAGGTTTTAAAGCAATATTTATTGCTTTAGCAATATTGACGATGCTTTCTATTCCTGTAATATTTGTAATGCCAAGTTCAAGCAGACCAAAAAGGGTATCATCCAAAATTGATTTAAATGAAGCTTGTGACGTGAAAAGCAATTATTAATCTATTTTTTCTAATCTTGCGAACTGAGCCATAAGTTGCTTACGACCGACTGATTTGAAATCGACTGTAAGCTTCGTAGATTCACCTGAACCAAAGATAGCAATGATTTTGCCTTCACCAAAATGGGGATGAATTACTTTTTCACCAACGCGAAATGAGTTATCTTCTGGCAACTGGGAATAATAATTCTTTTTGGGTTCATCATCGAAAAAGTATTTTCCCGAATGTGTTGTACTCGGTTGATAATTGCCGTTTGATTGTAATCTTTGATAAATATTATTATATATTTCGTTCCAATCTAGATATTCTTTATCAATTTCAAGCAAAAAATTCGATGGTGTTGAGGATTGATGCTCGCCATAACGTATTCTGTGCCGAGCATAAAATAAATATACTCTTTCTTTTGCGCGAGTTAGCCCCACATAAAATAGCCTTCGCTCTTCTTCAAGCTCATCAGGAGAATTCTCAGCTTTAGCAAGCGGAAAGAGTCCATTTTCTAAGCCTGTGATTATAATTATAGGGAATTCTAATCCTTTTGCTGTATGAAGTGTCATCAATGTAACATAATTTTCCGATAAGTCGCTTGTATCGAAATCTGTAAGAAGAGAGATTTGCTGCAAATAATCGACAAGCGATAAATTTGGATTTTCACGGGAAAACTTAATAATATCGTTTATTAATTGCAGTATATTATTCAATCTATCTCTTGCTTCGGAAGTATCAATTTCTTCATACATTTTTAGCAAACCCGTTTCATTTAAATATAGAGGGACAACTTGCTCCAAAGGATTATTGACAAGCAAATCCTGGTAAGTTTGAATAAAGTTTGCAAATTGTATTGCAGAGGATCTTGTCCTTTTAACAAGATTAGGATTATCGTCAGCACGAAGAAATGCTTCCATTAGTGAAATATGATGCTCTATTGCATAATTTCTTAAATGAGTCAATGAAACTTTAGCAAGACCTCGTGGTGGTTCATTAATAATTCTCATAAGTGAAACAGAATCATTTGAATTTATAAGTAACCGTAAATATGCAACTGCATCCTTAACTTCTTTTCGCTGGTAAAATGAGACGCCACCATAAATTCTATAGGGAATATTTGAAAAACGCAAGGCACGTTCAAGCATAAGGGATTGTGCATTAGTGCGATATAATATTGCAATATCCCGATATTTATGATGCTCACCCATTGTACACTCATAAATCAAGTCCCGCACTTTTTGAGCTTCTTGAGTTTCATCTTCAGCTGATATTACTTTGATTAAATCACCTTTTTTATTATTTGTCCAGAGCTTCTTTTCGATTTGATTTTTATTATTAATAATAACGCTATGCGCTGCATCTAAAATATTTGAAGTTGAGCGATAATTCTGTTCGAGGCGCACCATTTTTGCATAAGGATAATCCTTTGAAAAATCGAGTATATTCCTTATTTCAGCCCCACGCCACCGATATATGCTTTGAGCATCATCGCCGACTACAAACAAATTCTGATGTGCTTTGGCAAGCAATTGTACAATTAAATATTGTGGCCGATTTGTGTCTTGGAATTCATCTACGCAGATATATTTGAATCTCTTTTGATATTTTTCAAGCACATCCTTATGTTCATTAAATAATGTTAAAGTATTCAAAAGCAAATCATCGAAATCCATTGCATTATTCTCACGCAATCGCTCTTGGTATAGTGTGTATATTTCTAGAACAACTTTTTCAAAGCTTGTTTTTGCACTTCGTGAAAAATCCTCAGGAGTAATAATATTATTTTTTAATCGTGATATAAATGCCTGAACGCTATTTGGAGAATATTCATTTCCTGAAATCCCGATTTCTTTTTGAATTTCACGAATCAGGGAAACTTGGTCCTCTTGGTCATAGATTGAGAAATTATGCTTATAATTGATTTTATCGGCTTCAATTCTAAGGATTCTTGCAAAAATAGAATGGAAAGTGCCTGCCCAGACGCTATTTGCAATATCTTCACTGAGGAAATTTGCAATGCGGCTTTTCATTTCCCGTGCTGCTTTATTTGTGAAAGTCAAAGCAAGAATTTGCTCAGGTGGAACACCCATAGCGATAAGATAAGCAACTCGAGTGGTAAGGACGCGGGTTTTTCCACTGCCAGCTCCTGCTATAACTTGCACAGGACCATTTATAGATTTGACAGCAACCAATTGTTCGGGATTTAATCCATCAAGCAATTTTTCTATTAATTTCCCATCAATTCCAGAATTATTCATAGCATCATTTCTTTTTTGGAGATTTAGATGAATAATTCGATTTGCGTGATGTTGTTCCCCTGTGATCTGTGGATGCTACAGGTTTGGTTTGAACTTTTTGTACGCCAGGAATAGATCTGCCTTGAGATTCTGCGATTTCCTGGGCTTCGCGCATTTTTTTCTGCATCCAGCCTTCTTTCTTGGGTAATTTTTTAAGATCTTCAAGAGTGAGTTTTTTCTTTGAATATTTGTTCATATAAACTTGAACGCCAATCGATAAAATATTGAAAGTTAAATAATATAAATTCAATCCTGATGGTAAGTAATTGAATAACAATGTCATAAAAATTGGCATTATATAAACCATCGACTTTTGACGTGGGTCAGTGATAGACATCTTTTGTTGGAAGAATAATGCTACACCCATCAAAAGTGCAAGCCCTGAGATTTGATTTATTCCGAGAAAAGAAAAGCCGAATTTTACAATTGAATCGGGAACCGATAAATCTTTAATCCACCAGATGAATGGAGCTTGTCTTAATTCAACAGCATTACGTAGCGTAGCAAACAATGCATATAAAATTGGCAATTGAATTAGCAATGGTAGGCACCCCCCCGTTGGGTTAATCCCATAATCTCCATAGAGCTTCATTATTTCTTTCTGCTGCTTTTGTGGTTCATCCTTGTATTTTTCTCTAATCTCAGTCATAAGTGGTGCAATCACTTGCATCTTTTGCACTGATTTCATTTGAGAAATTGACAAAGGGTAAAGTAATATTTTAATTAATACGGCAAATATTATAATTGCCACACCATAATTATGGAAAATCGAATGAATGAATGTAAATAATGGCAACATAAAATATTCAGAAATCTGTCTAATTCCATATCGCCACCCTAAATCAATAATTCCCTCTAATCCATAAGCTTTTGTAATTTTATAATTTAATGGTCCAAGAAAAATCCGCATTTCTTGCGAGTGTGTTCCGCCATCATAAGGAATTCTATATTCAATACTATATACTCTATTTGAGCCATTATTTGGCAATTTCTTCTGATAGCCCGATATATCGATTGTACCATCAAAGCTTTTTGGTGGTAAAGGTATTAATGCAACTGCAAAATATTTTGATTTAATAGCCGCATAATCTACTAATCCTGTATAACTTGTCTGAGCAACTTCTTCATTTTTTGCTTTAAAATCATCGCCATTACCATTTAACGATACAATTGCAATGGAGGAATTCGCCTCATCAACACTATTTTCTTCCTGAAAACGCAATCCTTCTCCCCAAACAAGTTTATATCCTCGAGCAGGAATGTATTTTTCCATATTCTCAACTGTTATCTGCTGGTCAAATGAATATGAATTACCGTAAAATCGCATCTGCTTGATAATTCGAGCAGTAGAATCGACATTCAAAACATAACTAACAACAAGTGTATCGTTATCTTTAAGCTCGTAATTCTGATTTGGAGAATTAGTTGAAAAAAATAAATCGCGTGTATCAATTAAGTTATTCTGATTAGTGCGAAATGTTAGATATAAATCGCCATCTTTTGTATTTATAAATTGTGCAGGTCCCCCGTACCAATTTTTAAATTCATTTAATATCCAAGTTTTTAAGACAGCGCCCTTATTGGAAAGTTGGATGGTTGAATATTTATTTTTTATAGTAATAATTTGCTCTTGTCCTTTTGTCAGTTTAGCAAAATATCCATATTTATTTATCAATGCTATTGAATCTTTTGCTTTTTGCGTTAGTAAGGAATCATTCGTTAATACAGGTTGCTTATTTTTCGAGGTGTCGACTACTTTTTCCTTTGATGAATCCGGTGAAATAACACCTTTGAATTTCTCTTCTGGTGGAACGGGCTTTTGAGTGATAGATTGAACTATCATCCAAATAATTACAATAGCAGTTATGAGTAATAAACCAATTATACCTTTCTTATCCATAGATCTTTTTCTAAATTATCTAAATTTTAAGTTTTTTATATAAAATTTCTTTATGTTCTCGGGAACGGGGTCAATACCACCTTTGTTAAATGGATTGCAACGTAATATGCGCCAAATTGATAAAGCTGAGCCATAAAATATACCGTGTTTATCGATTGCTTCTATTGCATAGCTTGAGCAAGTCGGATAAAACCTGCAAGATGGTGGCAATGCAGGAGAAATAAATTTTTTGTAAAGTTTAATTAACTCTATCAATATCTTTTTCATCAGTATTCTTTATATTCTCTAAATATTTTTTCAATCCATTATAAATATAAGGTTCAACATCATTTAAACCAATTTCATTTGGTTTATTAACTGTCTGACCACGCCAAATCGCCACAATTACGTTCAATTCTGTTATATCATAGAACTTATTTAATTCCTCGAGCGAATGCCTAATGCTTACTCTCATTAAACGCTTAATTCTATTTCTAACCACTGCTTTTTTGAATTTTTTCTTTGGAACAGAAACGCCATATAAAATTTTATTTGACGAATCTGTCAATTGTTTAAGGGAAATATTACTAGATTTATTGCAGATAATCAGAAGAACATTTTCATTATAAAAAGATTCACCATTTTTAAAAACAGTATTAAAAGAATTAAAGCCCTTTAAGGGGCTTAAATTCAAATCATTAAGCATTGCCCACGTATTGATTTAGAAATGTTTAGGTTCATCGCTAACTGTCAATTTCCATCTACCTTTTGCTCGACGTGCAGCAAGCACTTTCCGACCATTTTTAGTTGCCATACGAGCACGAAATCCATGAATATTTCTTCTTTTCCTAATACTTGGCTGAAAAGTCTGTTTCATAATTTATACCTTTTTAAAAAATTCAAAATTTTAGAAAACAAAATTACGAAAATCTATGAAAATAAACGAAAATAACATCTCAAATGTTATTTTAAATAATTTCATTTACCCTTTACATTTTGCATTTTACACTTTCTATAAATAAATCCTTCCATTTAATGCACGTGCAATTGTGACCTCGTCAGTAAATTCAAGTGTTGTTCCCATTGGAACTCCGCTTGCAATCCGGGAAATTTTCACTCCAAATGGTTTAAGTAATCGTGCAAGATATTGAGTTGTTGCTTCACCTTCTATACTTGGATTGAGGGCAAGGATCACTTCATCAACTCCATCCAATCGTGCAAGCAATTCTTTAATTTTCAAATCCTCAGGACCGACACCTTCCAATGGCTCAATTACACCATGCAAAACATGATATAAGCCAAAATAGTCATTTGTTTTTTCAATTGCAATTACATCAGAGGGGTCCTCGACAACGCAAATGATATTTTTTTGCCTCTTTTCGGATGAGCAAATTGGGCAAGGGTCTGATTCTGTATAATTGAAGCATACTGAACATAATTTTACATTTTGCTGCAATTCGAGTAATGTATCGGCAAATTGTTGAATATAATCAGGATCTTCTTTTATTAAATGGTAAGTGAGCCTTTGGGCAGTCTTTTTTCCAATTGTCGGTAAATTCGATAATATATTGACTAATTTTTCAATTGTTGGAGATGAGTATATCATAAGATTTTTGATTTAATTTAGAATGGAATGTCCGCGGGACCGAATTTTAGAATATCGCCAAAAGAAGATTGCATTTTATCATTTGCTTTTGATTCGAGGAATTCATCAACTTTACTTAAAGCATAATTAATTGCAGCAACCAATGTATCTTCAATCATTTTCCTATCATTTGTGTTCCATAAATCATCTGATATTTGAATGCTCTTAATTTTTCTATCTCCCATAGCGATAATATTGACCATTCCCGCAGCAGCGGAAATTGGCAACTCAACTGATGCAAGTTCATCTTTTACTTTTGATATTTCAGAAAGGATGCCCTGCAAATCTTCTATTACTTTTTTAAATTGGTCAGCCTTCATTTTATAAAAAATGTTTAATTTGTATTTTTAAATTACAAAAATACTAAAAAAACAAATTAGGTGGAGATATGGGAATATTTTCAAGAATCTCGGATATTTTTAAAGCCAATATCAATGATATGCTTGATAAGGCAGAAGATCCCGAGAAAATGATAAACCAAATGGTTCTCGAAATGGAAGAATCCGTTAATAAGACAACTCTTGCAGTTGCCAATGCAATTGCAAATGAAGTTTCAATCCAAAAAAAATTAGATCAAGCACGCAAAGAGCAAGATGATTGGGAAAAGAAAGCAATGCAAGCCTTACAAGCAAATCGTGAAGATTTGGCTCGGCAAGCACTTGAACGCAAAAATATTGCTGCAAAAAATATTGCAGACCTTCAGCCAATTTATGAGCAAGCAAGAGCAACTACTACGAATTTGCGTCAGCAACTCGACCAGTTAAAAGCCAAGCTTGATGAAGCACGTATGCGGCAAACCACTTTGATCGCACGCTCGCAAGCTGCAAAAGCTCAAAAGCAAATAGCACAATCAATGAGTGGAGTTGGCTCGGATGCATTCAGCAAATTTGATAAGTTTGAAGGCAAAGTTGAAAAATTAGAAGCCCAGGCTACTGCTTATCAACAGTTAGCAAATGAGCAAACCTCACTCGAAGAAGAATTTAAGAAACTTTCTTCAAGCTCAGATGTTGATTCTGAACTTCTTGCGCTGAAAGAAAAGATGGGATTGTTGCCCGGTAGCGATAAGGATGAAAAAAAGTAAATACTTTAAATAATTAAAATCTAATTAAAACATAAGGAGAAAAATGATGGAAACACCAATTGAATTGATTAATGCCACAAATGAAAAAGTATTAGGATATCTCCGCAATAATTTCCCTGAATTCCAAGTGTTCGATACCTATACTTATACAATTACCCGAGGCAGCGCGGAAGTTCTCATTACAATTCGCCCATATACAGAAAATGATACAGCAGTGGAATTTATGTGCAATATTGTGCCTGAGGCAAAAATCACACCCGAAGTTATGGAATTTTTGCTTAGAAAAAATGCTGAATTGCATTTTGGTGCATTCGGCTTATTGTTTGATAATACTATAATATATAGCTATACCCTCGTAGGGTTGAATATGGACGAAAACGAATTTGCAACAGCCTTGAATTCTGTTGCAATAATATCAGATTACTATGATGACGAAATAATCAAAATGCTAAGAGCATAAATCAATTGTTCGATTTAGGCATTAAACTATAAAGCAATTGCGCAAAAGCAGGCAAATTCCTGGTTTGGAACCAAATTTTGCCAGGCCCGCTGAATTCGCAAATCAATGCTTCACGACTTGCAATTGTAGAGAACATCCCTTTCGCAGCACGTTTTACAGCATATTCAGTAGAGCCAGAAAATGCAACAATATGCGAGGTGTCGATGATATATTTCTCATTTTGCCCTAAAGTCCTTTCAATTATTGCCCCATAAGAATTGATAAATACCAAACCCGTGCCTGTTAATTTTTGTAAAAATAAGCCTGTGCCAGACATTAATGCTTTTAATGAACCTTGCGTAGATATTTCTATTTCAGGATTGCCTGCGAGAAATGATCCACCATTTGCAAAAACTGTTTCGTTATTCAATTCTATTGGAATTATATCCCCAATTGTAGTAGGAGCTAAAATGAGTTCAGCATTATTTGCATTTGAAGTAAATATCGATGAGAACATAGATTCACCACCCATTGTTGCCTTGATTGCGCCAAAAAATCCTTTGCCTGTAGTTTTAGCTTGTAATTGAATATCGGGTGACATTGCAATCATTGCGCCTGCTTCGGCTCGAATTTGCTCATTTTGATTTAATAAAATCCTTAAAGTTGAAAAACTTGGTCTGTGGTCTATGAAATATTCCATAAAAAACCTCAATTTTGTATTTTAAAAAATTGATAAATTAAAAATTCAAATTAAATAAAATTCGTTAAATATTAATATATGATAAAAAAAATATTTATAATAGTATTCAAAGTAATATTTTGTTTGATTTTATTTTCAATTGTGCTAACAGCAATTTATACAGTAATAAATCCACCCGTTACACCATTG
>DAOTPH010000063.1:0-9077 GCA_035451765.1 Bacteroidota bacterium
TACTTTTAATATAAAATCTATATTCTTTTCATTGATTTTAACAGGATGAGCTTTCTCCACCCTTGACAACCATTTTGCAAGCAATTCTTTCTGGAATTCATCTTGAGTCTTGGAAGCAAAATCGGGTATTGCCTCTTCAAATGTCTTTTGTCGAGATGGTTGATAATCATTGATTTTGACAATACTCCATCCCGTTTCTACTTTAATAGGTTGAACAATTTGCTTTTGAGTAATATTTTGTTCAAATAATGCTTTAGCAACAGGATTTGTTTTTGATGAAACAAGGCCTAACTTACCTGCTTTTTCGCGATAATTTGGTCGTTGTGTATATTTTGCTGCAAGTGTATCGAAATTTGCACCATCAATAGCCTGCTTATAAATACTTTGAGCAAGACTATCAGAAAGCACAAATATTTCTGTCAAATCATACATTGGTTCTCTGATGTAGCGAGTTTTTGTTGAATCCCAATATTTTTTCGCCCGTAATGTATCAAATGAAAGTTTTTCCCATACTTCTATGGTTTCTGCTTTAAATAATAAAATTCCATCAACAAATTCTTGAACCAATGTTTTGAAAT
This sequence comes from Bacteroidota bacterium, assembly GCA_035451765.1. Lineage (GTDB taxonomy): Bacteria > Bacteroidota > Ignavibacteria > Kapaibacteriales > UBA2268 > UBA2268. Next base: position 579 of record DAOTPH010000063.1, read on the forward strand.
CAGGATATTCATTTTCCAAATTTCGTGTAGCAAATTCAATGGCACTTTTTTCATTCACTTTTTTTATTGATTTAATATATCCATCACGATTGCCACATAAGCTTTTATATTGAGAATTAGCATCCATTTCTTTTGCATATTCAAGTGTAGTTATAGGTTTTGATTGTATAGAATATAACTCACGGATCAGAATTTCATTAGGTAAGCTATCTGCCCATTTTGTATTAAGCTTTGATTTATTATCATTCAAATATGTGATGAGATTATCTAAATTACGCTCATTTATTGATAAATTCATTAATTTGAAAATTGAATCCAAAAATGCTTCTTTATCTATTTCATAATATTGTTTTCGATATAAAGTTCGCAACTCATCTTTCTCATTATCTAGATCGGGATTCTTTGTAGCATATCGCTTAATAATATGATACCCAATATTTGTTTTGACAATTCCTGAGATTTCCCCATCTTTTAGTGCAAACATAGCCTTTTCAAATGTAGGATGTAGCATACTTTTATTTTTTTCAAAGCCTGTTGAACGTGAATAATATTCTTCAAAGCTTCCATTTTTCTCGGCAGTATATTTATCATCTGAAAGCTCCTTAGCAAGCTTCTCAAAAGAAGCACCATTTTTTAGCAAAGTCTGAATACTATCAATTTTCTTTTGATAATTTAAGCTATCACTTAAATCTTGCGTCCTAACAAGAATATGACCCGCAAGGACCATCTTTCGAGGTTCTTTTTCGAGTACTTTTACTATAAAATATGCATACGGAGTTGAAATAATACGTGGATAGATTTTGCCTGGATCTGTTTCATAGATCGCATTTTCAATTTCGCGTTGAACTTTGCCTGATGTTATCCATTGGTCTATAACGCCCCCATTATTCCCAAGATCTTTGTCATCACAATATTCTCTAGCTATAATTGTAAAATCAGATCCATTTTTGAGTTTATCCATTGCTTCATTTATTCTCTTATATGCTTGTGTTGTATCTTTGCTAGGTCCCTGTTCGAAAGTAGTAAGAATTATTGCTACTTTGGCTTCTGTATTCCTTCGGGAAAGCATTAAATTGACATTTGGTTCAGTCAATTTCTTCTCAAACAAAAATGATTCTGCAAGTACCTTACGATTTTGCTCGATTTCTGCCTTTACAGCTGAATCTTGGTCTAATTTTTTATCTTTTGCATCCAGAACTTTAAGTCTATAATTCGAATACAACTTGATAAAATCAAGAATACTATCTTTATTTAATAAATACAGATATGGTTTTTGCTTTGCTATATTCTTTTGATAAGCGCGTTCAAGTTGTTCATAAGAAATAGATTCATTACCAACTGTTACAAGAACAGTTTGACCATATTTTTTTAAAAAATCACTATGTGTTGTTTGCGAAAAAACTGGCACGCAAAAAACAAAAAAAATTAAAGCTGTTATAGCTGGATATTTTGACAATTTCATATTATTAATATATTTTTAACTAAAATGTAGTCAATTTTCGAACATATTTTAAAATTTAAATAAATTATAACGAAAATGTTCTTTATTTCTTATAAATATAAACTTAATTTTTAATTATTAATCTGAGCTTCTAATTTTTCTTTAACTAGTTCACAGATTTTTGAAATATTTCCCGCACCAATTGTAATAAGCATATCTCCTTGTTTCAATTCAGACAATAAAAATCCCACAACATTCTCAAAATCAGGGAAAAAATGAACATTCTTGTGCCCATAAATTTTTGATTGCTGGGCTATTAACTCTCCCGATACTCCATCGATTGGATTTTCACGTGCTGCATAAACATCAGTAATGACAAGCACGTCAGCATCATCAAATGCTTGAGCAAATTCTTTATAAAATTCCTGTGTACGACTATATGTATGAGGTTGGAATACAGCAATAATACGACGGTCCCAACCTTTACGTGCTGCATCAAGTGTTGCCTTAATTTCCGTAGGATGATGAGCATAGTCATCCACTATCATAATTCCATTAATCTCGCCTTTAATATCAAATCTACGTATAACACCATTAAATTCCTGCAATGCAGCTTTGATTATAGAAAAATTAATACCCATCTCGGACGCGACGGCAACTGCTGCTAGGGCATTTTTAACATTATGATAACCTGGAACATTAAGAGAAATCTCTCCAACAATTTCAGAATTATGAACAAGAATAAATTTTGATAAATTTCCCTGCAATACTATATCTTTTGCATAATAATCATTATTCCGGGACATTCCAAATGTAATTATCTTTTTATTTATTCCCGAAAGAATTTCTTTGACATTCGGATCGTCAGTTCCTAACGCTACAAAACCATAAAATGGCACTTTATTAGCAAATTGTAAAAAAGCATTTTTTAGATCTTCAATTCCATTATAAATATCAAGATGTTCAGGTTCAATATTATTAATTACAGCAATAGATGGGAATAATTGCAAAAACGACCTATCAAATTCATCAGCTTCAAGCACTGTCCATTCACCTTTACCAAGCCGTGCATTTGTGCCGCCAAAATCTTTCAAACGACCGCCGACAATTACTGTTGGATCGTATCCTGCTTTAATCAAAATCAATCCAATCATAGAAGTTGTGGTTGTTTTGCCGTGAGTTCCGGCTATAGCAATAGAGTAATTTAATCGAGTAGCTTCGGCAAGCATTTCCGCTCGACGAATAATAGGGATACCTTGCCTGCGTGCTTCAAGAGTTTCTGGATTTTCATCGGGTTTGACTGCACTTGAATATACAACAACATCCTGGCCATTAACATTTTCGGGAAAATGTCCAATTGTTATTCTTACTCCCTTAGAGCGCAGGTAATCAGTATTTTCATTTTCATTTAAATCTGAACCTGAAATTTCAAAGCCACGATTAAGCAAAATTTCAGCAATTCCGCTCATCCCGATCCCGCCAATGCCTACAAAATGTATTTTTTTTATTGAAGAAAACATATATTAACCAAGAAAATAATATTTTGGAACTCTATCAGTAAATATATCATTCATTGCGTTTATTGCTTTATCTCTACTCTCTCGTGGGTCGATATCCGCAGAAATTACTTCTTCAGAATAAGGATCAGCAAGTGCTAATATATTTCCATCGTAATCATATATAACACTTGTTCCATTAAATTCAAGTATATCTGTTCCACGCTCTTCTGCTCCAATTCGATTTGCTACAAGGAAAAACAAATGATTATCTAATGCACGAGATGGCATTGAACGATGCCATATTTTTGTAACTAAACTTGACGGCATAACAATCAAATCAGCTCCATTAAGTGCAAGTGTTCGTGCTGATTCAGGGAAACGCCAATCGTAGCATATCATTGTACCAAGATTTAAATTAAATTCTGGTTCATAAATATTGAAAAAGCCAGTGTTGCCAGGGGTAAATACAAATTTTTCTTTATAGAATAAATGAGTCTTCCTATAGACATTTGTCAGAGTCTTATTAGGGAAAACAATTAAAGATGAATTATAATATTTATTGCCTTCTTGTTCGGCAAATCCACAAATTATAATTTTATTTAGCCTGGTTGAAAGTTCTTGCAATAATTGATGGGTCTCTCCATATCTAGGCTCCGCGAGACTTTCCACTTCCGATTTATTCAAGAAAAAATAGCCTGTTGTTGCTAGTTCAGGAAATACAATCAAATCTGTGTAGATTGTTTCAATAAAATTTTGAATTTTTTCTAAATTTGCTATTTTATCAAATAAAATTGGTTGGAATTGAACAGCTGTTATTTTCACACTTACTCCAAAAAAGCAAAATTACTAAAATATCAAAAGTTAAAAGTTATTTCAAGAGAAATTCATCATATATCAAATAAAATTGGTCATCAGATTTTCCAAATCCTTTCAAAAATTTTCTAAATTTCTCATCATCAGGTGGGGAATCAATTTGATTTGGTAATAACTTAATTATTTTTTCGACACCATCAACTAATATCCCGAAGTATTTATCATCTTCAAAAAATATAATAACAGTCTCGTTCTGCCCATCATTTATTAATTTATAGAATTCATCAAATAATTTAATCATACTATTTAGGATCGGTTGCCCAATTTGCTCAATTGTTTCAATTGCTCTATCTTTACTATATTTTGCTTGTTCAAGCACAATATCAGCAAGCTTATGAATATTTGAATGAGGTTCATCGAATTTGCTTAATTGATTGGCAATACTCAATGAATTAGTTTGAAAAGAATCTTTCCATATACCAAAAGCGCATTTATGTGGATCCCTTTGTAACTTGAACTCTCTACCTTCAACGACGCAATTTCTCAATTCATTTAGCCAATTTATGTGGTCTTGCTCTCGTTCCTTTAAGATTTTAATAAATTCTGCATTCTCATCCTCAAGCAATCGGTGTCCTAATCTTTTTCGCATACTAATAATGGGAATAATGTCATTACGTAATTTAAAATACCCTAAATAATAATCAGGCAAATTGGGTGCAGGTGTTATCTCAGGCCTCTTAATTATCTCCTTAATATTTCTTATAGAAAACAAGCTCCTATTTTGTGCCAATCGAAAAATCAAATATTTATTATCTAATTCAGATTGAGTTATATGTTGTGCTAAAACATCTGTATCTTCGTTCATATTAATTCAAAATTTAAAAAGTTCAAATTATTAAATTTTTGCAAATAATTAAAAAGATTTTTTAAATTTTGTAAATATTATTTTTTTAATTTTCTATTTTTATGAAATTCAATAAAGAAGATATCGAGAAAATTTCTAATTTTTTAAGTACTAATTTTGAAGAATATACTGAATCATATACCTGGAAAATAATTAATTCTGAAAATAAAAATCAGTTTTTTTTAACAATTTCAAATATCAAAGATAGTTTTGATAAAATTTCGAATATTATTACAATCCAAACAGTGCACGGATTCTTTGAATTGCATAATTGCAATAGTTATTTAATATTTCCACCCGATGAAATTTATTTTATTTCAGAAGATCAAAATACATTGTCTTGTCTAATTGTCGGGAAAAATTCAACGTGTTCATTATATTCAAATATAAATCTCGATATATTTAATTTTGATATTTCAGAATTACCTCAGCCATTATTACTTGCGGCAATGCAATTATCAATTATAAGGACAATACAATAATGATTGATGTTGTTGTTTTTAATGAAACAGAAAAAAAATATCTTCCACAAAAAAAAATTATGGATGTAGCAAATTTAATCTTTGATGATTACCATATCGAAGATGCCAAAATCAGAATAATTTTCCTTTATGATGATGATATTAATGATATAAACAAGCGTTTCCTTCACCATAATTCACCTACGGATGTCCTAAGCTTTAATTTTGAAGAAGAGAATCTTGAAGGCGAAATTTATATTAGCATTGAAACAGCAGAACGACAAGCTAAAGAATATAAAGTTTCACTAACTAATGAACTTCTCCGTCTATCAATTCATGGAATTTTGCATCTTTTAGGTTATGAAGACAAAACAATGAAAAATAGAAAAATAATGCATAATTTAGAAGACAAATATTTAAACAAAATTTTAATACGATAAATATGCCAAAAAATATATTAGATAAAGCAGTAGATATAATTTTAGAAATTGGTCCAGAAATAATTAGTTCGTCAAGTTTAAAAACTATAGATATATCGGCACTTGAATCAAAGGGATACTCAAAGGCTGATATTTCTTATGCAATAACACTATTATTAAATAAAAATCCAAATCTTTCTAAACAATCTAAAAAAAAGAAAACAAAACCAAAATTTGTGAGGGTCCTTAATCCTTATGAACGAAGGATGTTTTCAAACGAGGCATATAAGGATTTTTTAACAATGTATGCTCTGGGAGTATGGGATGAAACCGACTTGGAAGAGATTTTTGACCAAATAATAATATTTCATGGTGGTTTAGTAAATAAAGAACAATTCCGTGAAATTTTAAGTAATTTTTTAATTTCTTATGATATACCGCTTGATGGAAAGGGTCCTAAATCAAAAATCAATAGGAATCTAAGAATCCAATAAATACCAGGCCCTGTAGCTCAGTTGGATAGAGCACAAGTTTCCTAAACTTGGTGTCACAGGTTCAAATCCTGTCAGGGTCGCAAAAAAATAAAAATTAAAATGTCAATTATTTTTTGGTCAAACGAATATTCTTCAAAAATTGATGAAGTAGATAATCAACATAAAGTCCTCATTCAAATTATTGACGATTTATATATTGCAATAAAAAAAGGTGAACAAAGGGCAATTCAAAACGATTTACTTTTTCGCTTAATTAATTATATACATTATCATTTTGATTACGAAGAAATATTAATGGAACAATACAAATATTCTGAATTAGATAGACACAAAATCGAACACCAGAACCTTACAATAAGAGTGTTAGATTATTATAAGGATGTAAAAACACATAATAGCGATATATCAACAGAATTACTCATTTTTTTAAAGGACTGGTTAAATAATCATATTTTGTTGACAGATAAAAAAATGGGGTATTGGATTACTGATAATATCCAAATTCTCAATAAAAATACCACTATACTTTGAACATATAGTGATATTAGTACTGATTTTAAAAATTTTAATTCTGATTTATAGCGTCGTAAAGACCTCTTAAACGTTTTCTCAAATGTAATACTGCATAACGCTTTCTCGCCAGTAATGTGTTGATATTGATTCCTGTTTCTTCAGCCATTTCCCGGAAAGAGATACCATCAAACTCATTGCGAATGAACACATCACGTTGTTCTTTTGGCAATTCTGACAACCCTTCTTGAATATATTCCCAAATTGTCTTTCGTAAATAATCAGTCTCGGGTGTATTATAATAATCGCTAACAAAATTTTCAAACGGATCAACACCTTCCTCGACTTGCTCTGGTGTTTGCAAATCTGAAAAGTTTTCTGCTCGCTTCTTTCTATATGAATCAATAATTCTATTTCTCACCGCAGTAAAAACCCAAGATGATACATTTTCGATAGGCTTTTCAATATTAGCCGACGCTGCAAGTACATTTGCAAATACATCCTGGAGAATATCTTCTGCTTCCTCCTGAGAGCGTACTCTTTGCCTTATAAAACCGAGAAATTTCTTCCTATCGGTTTTAAACAAAGTCTCAATTTGCTTCACCAACTCAGCATTACTCCCTTGAGTCCTTTCTTCGCTCAGAATTCTAGGTTTTGCATTCCTATTGGGTGCATCATCATAATTCTGAGTAAGTACTTCAATATTTTTTTTCCTTCTAGCCATTAAATTTCCTTTATAATTTTGGGAGTAGAAATATATGTCTTTTTCCTCTTCTTTAAATTTACAAATTTAAATAAATTTTTTCAAATAATATGACGCCAAAAATTCAAAAAAGTTACATATTTTGTCAAATTGACATCATTTTGTCATTACGACATCTATTCTTGCCATATTGACATATTCTAATATACATTTATTAGTGAATAAATATTATGCCAATTTGATTAATTCGATTATAAATCTTGCTCTATCCTTTAATTCCTCAATTGTTCCATTATTTCCAATCACAAAATCTGCCAAGTTTTTTTCCACTTGTGTGTAATTTTGCTGACGCATTCTTTCCTGTACTTCTTCAATTGTAATACCAAGTCGTTTCGCTGCTCTTTTAGCACGTATATCTTCATTTGCATCGACTACAATTATATAATCAAAACCCTCTTCAATGCCTATTTCGTAAATCAATGCGCTTTCAATAAATACAATTTCCTCACCATTCTTTTCTAATTGCTCAGTTTCTTTTATCATCTCATCAATTACTGCTGGATGTACTATGCGGTTCAATTCGTGTAATTTTCTCTTTGATTCTTCTGTCCCACCAAATACTATTTCAGATATGTATTTATTATTAATAGTTGAATCCGAATTATAACTATTTTCACCAAAAGTTTCAATAATCCTTTTTCTTACATTTTGATTTTCTTTCATTATTTTTTTTGCAAGATCATCGGTATAGATAACTTTATAGCCAAATTCTTCGATAATTTTTGCCAGTGTGGTTTTGCCTGAACCAATTCCGCCTGTAATTCCAACAACTTTCATTTGATATTTTTAAAATTAATAAAATTTAAAAATTATAATATTCTAAATTAAGAAAATTTCGTAATTTTGTAATCTTTAAAAAATGACACCATAGACTAAGGGTTAGGTCACAAGCCTTTCACGCTTGTAATAGGGGTTCGAATCCCCTTGGTGTCACAAAAACACAATTATCTTACCTTTTTTCGTCAAATCACAAAATTTAAATATAATGAAAAATAAATTACCAATTTTGTTGCTTTTTATATTTTTATGCTCAATTCAATCCAATGCAAAAACTTATAATATCTCCCCCGATAGTAGCTTTAAAAAACCAAGCGATGTTGTTAATATAGTTGAGGATGGTGATACTATTGCAATTCAATCAGGTGAATATTTTGAAGATGTGGCTTCCTGGAGAAAAAATAATCTAACTTTTATT
>DAOTPH010000064.1:0-9029 GCA_035451765.1 Bacteroidota bacterium
GTCTCTATCTACATTTATAATTCATAAATTTTAAAAAATTATATTTTACAACTTGCTCGCAATAGCATTTGCCATATCAAGGGTTGAATTATTTCCACCCATATCATAAGTGCGAACCTTTCCTTCTTTTATTACTTCTGCAGTGGCTTGTTCTATAGCTTTTGCCTTTTCATTCTCACCAAGCCAATCAAGCATCATTTTTGCTGCCAATATTGTAGCTATCGGATTAACTTTATATAAACCCGTATACTTTGGTGCTGAGCCATGAGATGGTTCAAATACTGCAAGATGATCTCCAATATTTCCTGAGCAGCCAAATCCCAGCCCCCCAACTAATTGAGCAGCTAAATCTGAGACAATATCTCCATATAAATTTGGAGCTATGAGCACATCATAGTTATTTGGATTTTTAACTAACCACATCGTCATAGCATCAACATTTGCTTCATCATACTGAATTTCGGGATATTCTTTAGCGATTTGCTTTGCAATATCAAGAAATAATCCATCGCTCGCGCGAACGACGTTAGCCTTATGAACTATTGTGACTTTCTTGCGATTATTCGTTTTTGCAAATTCAAATCCAGCACGAATTATTCGCTCTGACCCTTTTCGAGTATTAATTTTGCAAGAAATAGCATATTCATCTTCTTTTAAATTTGCAAATGGTTGGAAGTTTTTCGAGAGATTTGTTAATGTTTCTTGTAACTCTTTAGGAACAGGGTTGAATTCGACACCTGAATACAAGTCCTCAGTATTTTCTCGGAAAATTACTAAGTCAATATCATCCTTATAATTTAGAGGATTTCCTAAATATGCTTTGCAAGGACGCAAACAAATATAAAGGTCAAATAATTGACGCATCCTTACAATTGGAGAGCGATAAACAAGACCTTTGCCTCTTAATTCTGGTACTAATTCCATTTCAGCTGTCTTAACGGGTTTCGATGTAATTGCTCCAAAAAGTGCAGCATCTACTTTTTTTAATAAATCAATTGTACGTTGTGGAAGCGCATCCCCTTCTTTGCACCAGAATTCCCATCCTATATCACCTTTTATATATTCCGCGTCTAAATCGATTTTGTCTAATACGATTTTTGCTGCTTCAAGGACATCAACCCCAACTCCGTCTCCTGGAAGCCACGCAATTCGATATTTTGCCATTTTTTTTCTATTTTTTTATTCAACAAAATAATAAATATGCAAATTATTACTTTTTTTTCAATTATATAGTTTCTTTAATAATTATTTGAGAATTTTTTGTAATTTTATATTTTAAAATATCTCATAAATTTTTTATTATATTAAGGAGATAAATTTTGGATAATGAAACAAAAGAAATGATTAAATCTTTTGTGATCGAATCACTTGATTCACTTGATTTAGTCGAACCTCTTATTGAAAATATTAATGACCCTAATGACAAAGAGAATATCAATTCTGTTTTTCGTGTCTTCCATACAATTAAAGGATTATCGCTCTTTTTTGGATTAAATAACTTAAATTCTTTAACACATAAAGCAGAAACATTGCTTGATATTTTAAGGAAAAATCCAAGTTTAATTGATGACAATATTATTAGTCTTATTTATTCAACACTTGATTTGATTAGAGAAATACTTATTTTAGTATCCAATGAATTTTCTGATGAAAAAGAAACAAATGATGTTGAAAATATGCTTTTTTTATTAGATGATGCAATTAGATCACTACAGACTTCAATAGGCGAAAATCCCCGCGAAATTATTCAAAATGAATTTATACCAAATGATTCAGACGCAGAAATTATAAACTCGGTTGATGAAGGGGATAATTCTGGGAATAAAATTGATGATTCCTCTATACAACAACTAGATTCAAACAACCTGATATCGCAGGAAATGATTGAATCATATTTATCCGATACGAAAGATTATTTAGATAATATTGATAATATGCTAATTCAATTAGAAAAAGATCCAAATAATTATGAATTGATTTCTAATATTTTCGGAATGATTCATAGCATCAAAGGTAATTCAGGATTTATGGGTTATGGTGAAATTCAAGATATTGCTATGGAAACTGAAACAATATTAGATTCAATCAGGAAAAATGAATTATTTGTCGAATCAAACATTATATCAATACTGCTAAGTAATACAGAAGCCATCAGAAAACGAATTAACCAAATTTCAGAAAAAATGAATCAGTCATCAAATTTAGCATTAGAAGAGGAACAATTGTCTCCACAGGCACCAACGGCCCAAATTCCACAACAAAAGATAGAAAAACAAACAAATGTGGAAACTCAAACACAAGAACAAATTGATAGTGCTAAAAATCAAAATAATACACCAAAGCTTGATATAAGAGTTGATACTACTAAGATAGATAAACTATTTGACCTAGTTGGTGAATTAATAACGACAGGAAATATGATCACAAATAACCCAGACCTTGCAGAATTGCAACTTCCTAATTTTTCTAAAGCCGCTAGCCAGCTTAATAAAATTACTCGAGAATTACAAGAAATTACAATGTCTGTTCGTATGATGCCACTAAACGGTTTATTCAATAAGATGAAGCGTCTTGTTCGAGATACATCATTAAAATTAGGTAAAAAAGCTAATTTGATAATGTCAGGACAAGAGACCGAAATGGACAAAAACATAATAGAACAGATTTCAGACCCACTTATGCATCTTGTTCGTAATGCTTTAGATCATGGAATTGAAACTCCAGAAGAGCGTATTGCTAAAGGAAAACCCGAAACTGGCACAATACATTTAGCAGCTCGTTATGATGGCAATGAGATCCTCATCACAGTATCGGATGATGGAGAAGGTATGAATCCTGAGATTATTAAAAAGAAAGCAATTGAGCGTGGTATTATAGATCCAAATGAAAGCAACATCTCAGATAAAGATATTATTCAGTTGATCTTCGAACCCGGATTTTCAACTGCTAAAGTTGTTACTGATATTTCAGGAAGAGGAGTTGGACTTGATGTTGTCAAAAAGAATATCGAAAAATTACAGGGTAGCGTTGATGTTTCATCTAAAGTAAACGAAGGTACTACATTTACCCTGCGGATTCCGCTTACACTTGCTATTATGGATGCTTTACTGATAAAAGTTGGTGATACTGTTTTTGCTTTGCCACTTCTTAATGTTATTGAAACTTTTAAAACTGATTCTCAAACTATCACAAAAACTATGGATGGAGTAGAAATGATAAAAATTCAGGATAAGCTTCTTCCATTTATTAGATTATATGATATTTTTAAAATTGAACCTAAATATTATAATATCGAGCAGGGACTAGTATTGTTAATTCAAGGGAAAAACGAACAATGTTGTTTTTTTGTTGATGAATTATTGGGCAATCAACAAATTGTTATAAAAGGTTTTTCAGATTATATAGGTAATGTACGTGGTCTTACAGGTTGTATGATTTTAAATGATGGAAATATAGGACTTATTATTGATATTGAAAACACATTAAAATTGTTCGAAAACCCATTTACTATTGCAAATGAAATAATTTCATAATAAATTGAATAAATATGGAAAATAATAGTCAATTTGATAATAATTTTGAGAGTGAAAGCGAGCAACTTAACAAATATTTAGCCTTTAATATTGGCGATGAAATATATGGGATTTTTGTAAAAAATATTAACGAAATTATTGGTATGCGCTCATTCACTGCTTTACCAAATGTCCCCAAATTTATTAAGGGTTTAATAAATCTTCGAGGAAATGTATTCCCTCTTATTGAATTACGAGAGAGAATTGGATTGCAAAAAATACCCTATACAAGCAAAACTTGTATTATAATAGTATCTTTTAATCAATATTCCGTAGGGTTAATAGTTGATAATGTTCTTGAAGTAGTAGATATTGACATAAAGAAATCTATACCACCTCCACAAACGTATAAAGGCACACAATCAAAATATATTCAATCTATTTCTAAAATTGATAATGACGAAGTCATCATTCTTCTTGACATTGAAAAATTATTAATTTCCCAATAAACAAGAAATGGAAAATATTAATTCAACCAATCCAACCAATCAATTTGAGATTATTTCAATTAGCGATGAAGAATTCAACTTATTGAGGGAGTTGATTTATTCGAGTTCAGGCATATCCCTAGCCGACCAGAAAAAGGCACTTGTTGTAGGTCGACTCCAAAAGGTGCTAAAAAAACATTCATTAAAAAATTTCAAAGATTATTATAATGAATTATTAAATGACCGTTCAGGTGCATTACTTACAGAATTAATCGATCATATTTCTACAAATCATACTTTTTTCGGTCGCGAAAATGATCATTTTGAGTATTTTCAGAATTTTGTTTTACCTGAAATTGTTAGCAGAAAAATAGAGTCTCACGATTTTGATTTGCGTGTGTGGAGTGCAGGTTGTTCGACAGGTGAAGAACCTTATACGCTTGTCATTTTAATGAAAGAATTTTTCAAAAATGATTATAATAAATGGAAAGCGGGCGTTCTTGCTACTGATATTTCAACTACCGTACTTTCAAATGCGATACAAGGAATTTATGATGTTGCTAAGTTTAAAGGTTTCAATACTGAATGGTTAAGAAAATACTTTAAACAAATCGATGAAAATAAATTAGAAATAAACTCTGATATTAAATCTGAAGTTGTTTTTAGACGGTTCAATCTTATTTCCTCAAATTATGGCTTTAAAAAATCATTTGACGTTATATTCTGCCGCAATGTAATGATATATTTTGATAAAAAAACTCGTTTGAAAGTTGTCCAGAATTTATATGATTGCCTTGCTCAAGATGGTTATTTATTTATAGGTCATGCTGAAACAATCGATAGGACACAATCGAAATTTCAATATATCGCCCCTTCTGTTTATAAAAAATAAAATTATCATAGCAAATGAATCAAAATCTTGATTTCCATAACTCTCATAATAAGAATAAAACAAAAATAAAAGTTTTAATCATTGACGATTCCTCTCTTGTTCGTAATATTTTATCAAAAGGATTAAGCAAGGATCCTGGTATCGAAGTAGTCGGCACAGCATCGGATGTTTATCAAGGTCGAGATATGATTGTTAGATTACGTCCTGATGTTGTTACCCTAGATATTGAAATGCCACGTATGGATGGAATTGAATTTTTAAAACATTTAATGCCTCAATATCCAATACCTGTTGTTGTAGTTAGCTCACTTACTCAAAAAGGGAAAGATATAACTCTGCAAGCTCTCGAATATGGAGCTGTTGATTATGTTCCCAAACCTCGTGCAAATCTTCAAGAGGGCCTTGAGGAAATGCTTGTAGATTTAGCAACAAAAATAAAAGTCGCTTCTGTTGCAAATCTTGCATATTGGAAGAATAAAAAATATGATGAAGCAATAAAAACCCGAACAAATCTAACCGGGTCTAAAGCTCTTGCAGAGTCAACGGATAAATTAATTGCAATTGGTGCTTCAACGGGTGGAACTGAAGCTATTCGCGCTGTAATTAGCCAGCTCCCCCCTACTATTCCTGGTATCGTTATAGCACAACATATGCCTCCAGGATTCACAAAAACATTTGCTGATAGATTAAATGAACTTTCGCTAATTAATGTACGAGAGGCAGGAGATGATGAAAGAATAATCAATGGATGCGCTTTTATTGCACCTGGTGATTATCATTTAACGGTTATACGTTCGGGTGGTGAATACCGCACACGATTGACAAAAGCTGATAAAGTAAATGGACACCGTCCAAGTGTTGATGTGCTTTTTGATTCTGTTGCAGAAAATGTTGGGAAAAATGCTTATGGAATAATTCTGACAGGTATGGGGCAGGATGGAGCAAAAGGATTGAAACGTATGAAAGAAGCGGGAGCAAAAACCTTTGGACAAGATGAAACAACCTCTGTAGTATATGGAATGCCAAAAGTTGCGTTTGATATTGGAGCTGTTGATTATCAATTACCTATAAATGAAATCGGAAAATCACTTGTATTAATAATTGAAAATGATAGAAAAGTATTTGTAAAAGGACAGAAGTAATTTTATTTTTCTTTCAATTTATCCTCTCATACAATTCATAGCTGTTGCATTAGTTTCAATTTGTATTGTGGGGTGATTTATATTAAATTTTTCTGATAATCCTTTGCAGATTTCTTGCAAAATTTGTGTATTATTATCATTATTTTTCACTACAATATGAGTTGAGAGCGCTACTTCGGTGGTGCTCATCGACCAAATATGTAAATCGTGAATATCGATAACACCATCGATCGAATTCAAAAATTTGCGGACTTCGTCAATATCAATTTGCGATGGGACCGCATCCATTGACAAATTAAATGATTCTTTCAGCAGACCCCATGTGCTAATGCTAATCACCAATGCAATACAAATACCAACAACAGGGTCAATCCAAAGCCATCCTGTGAGCGTTATCAAGAGACCTGCAAAAACAACTCCCAATGAATCAAGAGCATCAGCAACCATATGGAGATAAGCGCCTTTAATATTTAAATCTTTTTGTCTATCCTTTAAAAACAATAAAGCCGTAGCCGCATTGATTACTATGCCCACACCTGCCACAATTATCATTATACTACCTTGAATTGGCTGGGGATTAATAAATTTCCTAATTGATTCTACAACTATAGCACCGACTGCAATAAAAAGAATTACAGCATTAAGAAAAGATGATAAAATTGTAGATTTCCTTAATCCATAAGTCCGCTTTTTTGTAGGAGATTTCGTTGCAAGATACGCCGAGCCACCTGCCAGAACCAATCCAAGTACATCGCTCGCATTATGCGCTGCATCGGCAATAAGTCCCATTGAATCAATTCGCAAACCAAAAGCTAATTCAACAATTGTATAGACAACATTTAACAAAATTCCAAAAGTAAATGCTTTCTTATTTGATTGATGCGACAATTCTCCAACGTGATTTTGCTCGGGCATATTAATTTTCCCTTTCAATTAAAATGGTCACAGGTCCATTATTTACTAGTTCAATATTCATCATCGCTCCAAATATACCTGAAACTATTTTTAAATCTGGATATTGATTGATAAAATCATTTACAAATTTATAATAAAGCGGCTCAGCGAATTCAGGTGGTGCAGCATCAGTATAGCTTGGTCGAAATCCTTTTCGAGCATCTCCATAAATTGTAAAATTGGAAACTAGCATAATATCTCCTGATATATCTCTTACAGATAAATTCATTTTTTCATCATTATCATTAAATAAACGTAAATTAGCTAATTTATTAATCATCCATTTCATAATTTTTTCATTATCTGATTGTCGAATACCAATAAATGCAAGGATTCCCTTATTAATTTGACAATGTAGCCCATAATTTATGAATAATTTGGCATAATCAACTCTTTGAACAACTGCTCTCATTGTGTATCAGAAAATTTTACAAAATTATAAAATAATGGCAAAGTCTTATTAATTTTGTAAATTATTCATTTGAAAATGGAAGATAAAGATAATACAGAAAATATAATTCGCATTTTTATTCCCGAAAGATTAAAAAATATAAATTTACCGTTATTTCTCGAATCAGTATCAGCGGGATTTCCCTCCCCTGCTGATGATTATTTAGAAGGGAAATTGGATTTAAATGATTTTTTAATACCTAATCCTCCAGCAACATTTCTTGTTCACGTTACAGGGGATTCAATGATTGGTGCGGGAATTTATTCTGGGGATTTGTTAATCGTTGATAGGTCGGTCGAACCTCATAATCGCAATATTGTTATCGCTGTCTTAGATGGTGAATTGACTGTAAAACGATTAATAATGGAAAAAAATGAAATTAAATTAGTAGCAGAAAATATAAATTATAAACCAATAAAAATCACTGAACAGATGCAATTTGAAATCTGGGGGGTGGTTCGTACGGTTATTCATTCATTATTATAGGTTGTTAAATTATGGAAGAATTAATACGAGAGCAAATAATTGAGCAAGAACAAAATGATTTTATTCAAGTTTATAATCGCTTACCTGTTGTAATTGAAAGAGCAGAAGGAGTTAAGGTTTGGGATAAAAATGGTAGAGTATATTTGGATTTTTTAGCTGGAATTGCTGTTGATGTACTTGGTCATTCTCATCCAAAAATAATTGAAGCAATTGAAAAGCAAGCAAAACGATATTTACATACTTCTAATTATTTATATCAAGACATACAAATCGAATTTGTAAAGAAATTAAAAAAAATGTCGGGTTTTGATAAAGTATTTTTAAGTAATTCAGGTACTGAGTCAATCGAAGGAGCAATCAAACTTGTCAGGAAATGGGGTGTTCAACATAATAAAGATGAAATTGTTAGTTTTACAGGTGGTTTCCACGGTCGTACTTATGGTGCATTATCAATGATGGATAAACCACTATACAAAAATAATTTTGGACCCTTTCTTAATGGATTTAAAATATTGCCTTATAATGCTATTAGCGATTTAAAATCAAACATAAATGAAAGAACAAGCGGTGTATTTCTCGAATTTATTCAAGGGGAGGGCGGTGTAGTTCCTGCAAAGCAAGATTTTATTGATTCATTATTTGAACTTAAAAATAAGTATAATTTTCTTATCGTTGCTGATGAAATTCAAGCAGGAATGGGCAGAACAGGCAAATTCTTTGCTTATGAAAATTATAATGTAAAACCTGATATTGCTACAGTTTCAAAAGGTTTAGGCGGAGGATTACCACTTGGCGCTATACTTGTGAGAGACTATTTAAAAGATGTATTTCAAAAATCTGAGCATGGAACAACATTTGGAGGTAATCCACTTGCTTGTGCGACCGGACTTGCAAGTCTAATTGAGATAGAAAACTATTTAATGAATAATGCAAAAATCCAAGGTGATTACTTTATTAATAAACTTAATGATATCGCAAATAACTTTCCGAAGCTAATTAATAATGTCCAGGGGAAAGGTCTGATGATTGGTTTAAAATTAACATTTCCTGCAAAAGATTTAGTAAATAAATTGCTCGATTATGGAATAATATCTAATGCAACAA